>NZ_LWFX01001225.1:0-2195 GCF_001635175.1 Alcanivorax sp. HI0083
GCAGATAATCCAGATCCACTTCGGTGACAGGGTCGTGGGCGCCGACTTCGTAATCGCTGGGGGTGGGATCGTGGGCTTCGCTGCTGGTGGGGTGGCCTTCGGCCAGCCAGGCGTGGATGCCCCCGTTCAGGTAGCTGTAACGCTTGTGGCCGATGGCGTCCAGGGTCCACAGCAGACGCCCGGCCCAGCCGCCGCCTTCGTCGTCATAGGCGACCACATGGGTGTCCGGTGTCAGCCCCAGCTCGGAGAAAAGGTCACTGAGGGCGTCATCGGAAGGGATCATGCCCGGTGCTGGCTGTGCGCCGGTCTGTAAACGCCTGAAATCCAGGTGAATGGCGCCGGGAACATGGGCCTGGACGTAAACCGGGGGCTTGCTCAGGTCGATGATGAGCAGTTTGTCGTCGTCAAGGCGATCGGCGAGTTCGGCGGGTTCGAGCAGCAGTGGCAGCATAAAAGGCAATGAATAGTTAATAATGAATAATTAATAGCGAAACAACTTCGCGCAGCGAAGTCCAATTATTAACTATTCATTATTCATTATTAACTGGTTCACTGATACCTCTCCCGCCCTTCCTCGTCCAGGGTGTCGGCAATCTGGTAGAAGTTACTCAGCCGTTCCTCGTCGATATCGCCATTTTCGGCGGCGTTGATCAGCGCGCAGCCCGGCTCGTTGCGGTGTGAACAGTTGCGGAATTTGCAGTGGCCGGCCAGCTCCGACAGCTCCCGGTAGCCGTGCAACAGGTCGTCTTCACCGATGTGCCACAGGCCGAATTCACGGATACCGGGGGAATCAATCAATTGGCCACCGGTGGGCAGGTGAACCAGCCGGGCGGTGACGGTGGTGTGCTGGCCCAGGCCGGAGTTGCTGGACAGCTCGCCCACCTGCAGATCCGCTTCCGGCAGTACGCCATTGACCAGTGAGGACTTGCCCACCCCGGACTGCCCCACAAACACGCTGGTCTTGCCAATCAGGGCCTCGTGTAACGGTGCCAGTCCTTCGCTCTGGTGAGCGCACACTTCCAGTACCGGATAACCGAGGCGGCGATACATGTCGGACAGTTCATCCACAAAGGGGCGCAGGGTTTCGTCGATCAGGTCGGCCTTGTTGAGCACCAGGGTGGCGGGGATATTGGACAGCTCGGCGGCCACCAGATAACGGTCCAGCAGGGCGCTTGAGGGTGTGGGAAGCGGCGCGAACACCACCAGCATCTGCTCCACGTTGGCGGCCACCGGTTTCAGGTTACCGTACAGGTCCGGGCGCTTGAGCACCGTGTCGCGAGGCTCGATGGCGACGACCACGCCCAGCCCTTCGCTTTTGGGCGGCTGCCAGATCACCTTGTCGCCAACAACCAGCTGTTCCAGGGTGGCGCGAAAGTGACACCGCCGTGTCTTTCGGTTTTCACCATTCGGGCCGTCCGCATTTTCCACTTCCACCTGCTGGCCGAAGTGGGCAGTGATAAATCCGTGTTGCTCATCGCCCAGATCGTCGGCCACCAGGATCTCCTGCTGGTCGGTGCGGCGGTTGGCGCGGTCGCGCTTTTCCGCCTGGATCTTTTCGATGCGCCAGCGTTGGCGGCGATTGAGTTTGCGTTTGGCCACGGGTTATTGCGGTCCTGTCTTCGGGTATGAGATCTAGTATGACAATGGGGGCATGCTACCATGGAGGCCACATTCCGCGTAGCAAAGAGATGCCGAGCCCATGACCGACAAGCGTAATAATCTGATCTGGATCGATCTGGAAATGACCGGCCTGAGCCCGGAAAACGATCGCATCATCGAGATCGCCACCATTGTCACCGATGCCGAGTTGAATGTGCTGGCAGAAGGGCCGGTGCTGGCGGTGCATCAGAGCGATGCGCTACTGGATGGCATGGACGAATGGAATACCACCCACCATAACAACTCCGGGCTGGTGGCGCGGGTGAAAGCCAGCATGGTGAATGACGCGGCCGCAGAGTCCCAGACCATCGCGTTTCTGGAGCAGTACGTGGAAGCGGGCATGTCGCCCATGTGCGGCAACAGCATCTGCCAGGACCGCCGTTTCCTGGCCAACTACATGCCGAAACTGGAAGCCTTCTTCCATTACCGCAATCTGGACGTGTCCACCCTGAAAGAGCTGGCGCGGCGTTGGAAGCCGGAAATCCTGCCGGGCTTCAGTAAAGAGAACAAGCATTTGGCGCTTGATGATATTCGCG
>NZ_LWFX01001226.1:0-2058 GCF_001635175.1 Alcanivorax sp. HI0083
AGACTTTGCGGCTGTATGCCAACGGCGTTCAGCATTCAGAGTTTCACCCCAAACGTTTGCTCACTGGCAGCGTGTGGGATTTGCTGTGGTTGCCGGCTTTGCTGCACGAACCGGCCCGGTTCCGCCGGGTGTTGGTGTTGGGGCTGGGGGGCGGTTCGCTGATTCCCCCTATCCGCAAACTGCTGGATCCGGATGTATTGATGGCGGTAGAGCTGGACGGAGCGCACTTGCAGGTAGCTCGCGAAGTATTCGGCATCGAGGCGTTCGGGGTGGAGACCTGGCAGGGGGATGCCCAGCAGTGGTTGCGTGATTATCAGGGGGAACCGTTCGACCTGATTATCGAAGACCTGTTTGCGCCCAGAAATGAACAAGTCAGCCGGGCGGTGCCAGCAGATGCCGACTGGCTTGCCTGCCTGCGCGATAACCTGTCGGCGCATGGCTCCTTGATCATGAACTTTGGCGATTGGCAGGAATACCGCGACAGCCCGGCCTCGGGCCGCCGCGCCATGAAAAGTTTCAGCAGCCGTTTCCGCTTGTCATGCAGCGATTGCCATAACGCGGTGATCGCGTTTACCCGCCAGTCGGCGCGCAGCATTCACCTGCGCCGGCGCCTTGCCGCGACGCCGGCATTGAGCCATGCGAAAGCGGCGGCGCGGCTGGATTATCATATTCGCCAGTTGGACTGACCCGGGTTTGAGGTCAGTCCTTGTCCAGCATGGTCAGGGAATACAGCCCGTCATTCTCTTCCTGGGTTAGCAGCTGGTTGCTGCGGGGCTGGTCATCGTGCATGCCCACGAACAAGGCCCGGTAGGTCAATACTGCCTGCACATAATCCCGGGTTTCACGGAACGCGATGGACTCGATCCACACATCTGCCGGGACGCCGTCTTCGGCGTTCTCAAGCCAGCGATTCACCCGGCTAGGGCCGGCGTTGTAAGCGGCCAGAGCCAGCACCCGATTGCCGTTGAAGTCCTCAAGGAGTTCTGCCAGATAGCGGCTGCCAAGGGTGATGTTGGTGTGCTTGTCCTGCAGGGTCTTGGTGGTGGGTTTTCCCATGTTGGCGTCTTTGGCCACCTTGCGGGCGGTGGCGGGCATCAGTTGCATTAGCCCCATAGCGCCCACGGGGGAGCGAGCCTGCGGGTTGAATGCACTTTCGCGGCGGGCCACCGCCATGGCCAGCCAAGGGTCCAGATCGTGGGGTTTGGCTTCTTCTTCAAACAATGGCAGATACGCGGGCGGGAAGCGCCATGCCAGGGTGTTCCAGGCCTTGGCCTGAATGGATGCCTGTACGGCCAGGTCGTACCATTTTTGCGTCAGGGCGTAGTCGGCCAGTTCCGCCAGCTGTTCCTTGTTGCTGTGCCACATCAGCCACATCCATTCCTGATGCGCCAGATAGGGTTCATCCAGTTTCCGCAGCATGCGGATACGGGTGACCGCCGGCGGCGGCGTGAACGTGGCGGCGGGGGTGTGCTTCTGTTCGGAGAAACGGTAGGGCTCGCCCAGACGGTCTGCGGCCAGGAAAGCGAAGAAATTACGTTGCTGGGCGGCCTGCTGATACAGCTCACGGGCCTGGTCCGGTTGGTCTGTGCTTTCCAGTGCGCGGGCGCGCCAGTACAGCCAGCGGGAGTCGTTACGCTCCTCCTGGGGCAGGCGCATGACCCACTCATTCAGGGCGTCCCAATCCTGTTCGATCACCGTGCGTCTGGCGCGCTGTGCCACCAGTGAGGTATCCGGGTGTGTTGTCAGCCAGTCATCCAGCCATTGGCGATTCGCTTCCACTCCGCGGATGGTGGAGTACCAGGCAATACGTGTGCCGGCCCGTTCGCGTAGTGCCGCGTCGGTGAGGCCCTGTTTTTTGCTTTGCGTATCGAACCATTTGCGTGCGGCTTCGGTGTCCTTGTAGGCCCAGCGGCGCAGGGCGGCGGAGAGCAGCGTCTGGCGTTGTGCTGCCGGCAGATTGCGGGGCAGGTCAGCGACTTTGTCAGGGGTACTGTACAGCGTTTGCAGCCATTCGCTGGCGGTGGCGTAGTCGCTTTTTGCCAACATGTCGTCCAGATA
>NZ_LWFX01001227.1:0-2766 GCF_001635175.1 Alcanivorax sp. HI0083
TTGGCAATGACGACGCCAAACACAGCGTTCACCATTAACAGCACCAAAAAGATAACAATCATGAAGACAGTGCGTGCGCGACTGCCGACGACTTCGCCAGTGAGTGCGCCAACAGATTTGGCCCGGTTGCGGACGCTGGCCCACAGGGCGCCGCTGTCGTGTACGCCGGCAAAGAAGATCGTGCCGAAGACCACCCAGAGAAAGGCGGGCAGCCAGCCCCAGATAACGGCAATGGCCGGACCGACAATCGGCGCTGCACCGGCAACAGAAGTGAAATGGTGGCCCCACAGCACATACCGGTTGGTGGGCACGAAATCCACGCCGTCTTCAAATTCGTGGGCCGGGGTGCGGAAATCCGGGTCCAGTCTGTAGATCCGTGATGCAATAAAGCGGGAGTAGACGAAGTAGCCGGCGGCCATGCCACCCAGCCCCAGCAGGAGCAAAATGATTGCGCTCATGGGTTGCCTTTTGTCATTGTTGGCGACGTTGTTAGCCGTGTTGATCAGCGGCCAGCTGGATGCTGGCAATGGTGCCTATATGGTTCGCTTTTTTGACTGGGCGGTCAACGCGACTAAAGGCTAATGGCGCCAACGTAACAGGACGTGGAAAACCGTGTCATCGTTTGTTAACAGCGCCCTATGCACGCCTGTGGACAAACGGTATTCTTGTGTCTACAAATCATCAGAAAAAAGAACATTGACGGGTAAAGGAACTACCCGGGGGATGCAGTAATGATCAAAGTATTGGTAGTGGACGACCATGATCTGGTCCGTACCGGCATTGCTCGTATGCTGGACGAAGTGGATGGCCTGCGGGTCGTCGGTGAGGCAAATTCAGGTGAGCTCGCCGTGCAAATGGCCAGAGAGCTGGCACCGGAAGTGGTCCTGATGGACCTGAAAATGCCAGGGATCGGAGGGCTTGAGGCCACCCGCAAACTGTTACGCGTTGACGAAGGTGTCCGCGTTATCGCTGTCACAATGTGCGAAGAAGAACCGTTTCCCTCCCGCCTGATGAAAGCCGGTGCCGCCGGTTACATGACCAAGGGTGCCGACCTGGAAGAAATGGTGCGCGCTATCAAGGTGGTGGCTACCGGCCAGCGCTATATCAGCCCGGAAATCGCTCAGGCCATGGCGCTCAAGCCCTATACCGGTGATGAGGGCTCGCAGCTGGATATGCTCTCCGAGCGCGAACTGCAGATCATGATGATGATCGTGAATTGCCACAAAGTGCAGGATGTGGCAGACAAACTTTGCCTGTCACCGAAAACCGTGAACACCTACCGGTACCGTATTTTCGACAAGCTGGGTGTGACCAGCGATGTGGAAATGGCGTTGCTGGCCGTGCGTCACGGCATGCTCGATGCGGTAGAAAACACAGCCCCCTGATTGCCGCTTCGCTACAGGGGGAAATCATCAGGGCAGGGCTGATACACTTTCTGTTTGCCAATCTGTTTTGAGATATCCCCCTTGTCTGATTTCGATGCCAAACACTTCCTCACTCACTGTGCCCGAAAGCCCGGCGTTTACCGTATGCTGGACGGGGACGGGGGTGTTTTGTATGTGGGCAAGGCGCGTAATCTTCAGGCGCGCCTGAACAGCTACTTCCAGAAGAATGTATCCAGTGCGAAAACCCGGGCACTGGTCGGGCGAATTCGTGATATCCAGACAACAGTGACCGGCAGTGAGGCGGAAGCGCTGCTGCTGGAGCAGTCGCTGATCAAGGAGTTGAAACCTCCTTACAACATTCTTCTGCGCGACGACAAATCCTACCCGTATATCCGTATCACCAGCGCCGACCGTTTTCCCCGCGTCACCTTTCATCGCGGTACACGCCGGGCTGGCAGCCAGTACTTTGGCCCCTATCCCAGTGGTGGGGCGGTACGTGAAGCCCTGTCGTTGATCGAGAAAGTGTTCCAGGTCCGCAATTGTAGCGACAGCTATTTCCGTAACCGCACCCGTCCCTGCCTCCAGCACCAGATCAATCGTTGCACGGCACCGTGCGTAGGGCTGGTGAGTGAAGCCGATTATGCGCGCCAGGTAAAAATGGCGGCGGATTTCCTGGATGGACGCAGTCGGGAAGTGGTGGAGCAGCTCAGTGACGATATGGAGGCGGCATCCCTGGCGCTGGAGTTCGAGAAAGCGGCGATCCTGCGGGACCAATTGGCCGCCATTCAGTCCGTGCAGCAAAAGCAGTACGCGGAAACCGGGCAGGGTGATCTGGATGTGGTTGCGATTGAAACCCGCCATGGCCTGGCCGTGATCGAAGTGCTGATGATTCGTGATGGCCGCATCCTTGGCCACCGAACCTTTCGTCCGGATACCCGGGGAGAGGAAGATAGCAGCGAAATTCTTGAAGCCTTTCTCTCGCAATATTATTTGGGCGACAGGGAAGACCCGGTCAAGCCGCAGGAAATCCTGCTGAGTATGGATATTGCGGGCGCTGAAGCGTTGCAGCAGGCACTGGAAAGCCAGTGGGGCAAGAAAGTCCGGCTGGCGTGGCGGGTGCGCAGTGATCGTGCCGCCTGGATCACCATGGCGCAAACCAACGCCCAGCAGTCCATGGCGGCCGAACTGGCGGCACGCGAACACATGGAGGCTCGCTTTCTGGCCCTGGAAACGCTGCTGGAAAGCAGCGATCCGGTGCGGCGTATTGAGTGTTTCGATATTAGCCATACACAAGGCGAGAAAGCCGTGGCGTCCTGCGTGGTGTTTGACCAGCAAGGGGCACGCAAGCAGGAGTATCGCCACTTTAATGTGAACCCGGCGG
>NZ_LWFX01001228.1:0-3009 GCF_001635175.1 Alcanivorax sp. HI0083
CCGTGTACGAGGCCGACCAGGGTGCGCCGCCCGAAGGGGACTTTGACCCGGCTGCCCCGGGGGGGTACCACGGTGCCGTGCAGAACATAGTCAAAACACCCGGGCAGGGGCACGGGCAGGGCAATTTGCAGGGTGTTTTTCGGTGACACGGAATTTCCTGGAGCCAGCGGCGGCTTTGCGCTTGCGGAATGGGGACAAGCTGTTATGATTCGCCTTCTTTTTCCCAGGCGCAAGCCGTGTGGTGCCTGTCGTAGAGGCCGGTAGCGACACAAAATGGAGCTTAGCAATGAAACCAGAGATTCATCCCGATTACCAGACAGCGACCTATTCCTGTAGCTGTGGCAACGTTATCGAGTCCCGTTCCACCAAGGGTGGCGCCATGGACCTGGACGTTTGTTCTGCCTGTCACCCGTTCTACACTGGCAAGCAGAAGCAGGCCGACAGCGGCGGCCAGATCGACAAGTTCAAGCAGCGCTTTGGCATGATGCGCAGCAAGAAGGACTGATACGGCGTCTTCACAGCGCCTATTGTAAAAAGCACCCTGCCGGGTGCTTTTTACGTTAAGTACTTGCGTACACACTGTATATCCCAACTAGGGAAGCGGAGACCAGCATGTCCGAGGATTTAAAAGCGGCGGCCCTGGAATACCACGCCAAACCGCGGCCAGGGAAAATCAGCGTCGAGGTGACCAAGCCGGCGGCGACCAGTCGAGATCTGAGCCTGGCGTATAGCCCGGGTGTGGCGGAGCCGGTGCGTGAAATCGCCCGGGAGCCGGAGCTGGCTTACCGCTTTACCTCCAAAGGCAACCTGGTGGCGGTCATCAGCGATGGCACCGCGATTCTCGGCCTGGGAAATCTGGGCGCGCTGGCCTCCAAGCCGGTGATGGAAGGCAAGGGGATCCTGTTCAAGCTGTTTGCCGGTATTGATGTGTTCGATATTGAGGTGGACGCAGAAGATTCCCAGGCCTTTATCGATACGGTGATGCGTATCCATCGCACCTTTGGTGGTATCAATCTGGAAGATATCCGCGCGCCGGAATGTTTCGAGATCGAGCGGATCCTCAAAGAGCAGTGTGAAGTGCCGGTGTTTCATGATGACCAGCACGGTACGGCCATTGTGGTGGGTGCCGGCCTGATTAACGCGCTGGAAATCCAGAACAAGCGTATCGAAGATATCAAGGTCGTTTGCGTGGGTGCCGGTGCCGCCGGCGTGGCGTCCGTGCGTCTGCTGATCGAAATGGGCGCGCGCAAGGAAAATATCCTGGTGCTGGACCGCAAGGGCGTAATCCACAGCCGTCGCGATGACCTGAATCAGTACAAGGCGGCGCTGGCCAACGATACTGACAAGCGCACTCTGGATGATGCGGTTGAAGACGCCGATGTGTTTATCGGGGTTTCTGGCCCTGACATGCTCACGCCGGAGATGGTCAAGAAGATGGCGCCCAAGCCGATCATTTTCGCGCTGGCCAACCCGGACCCGGAAATTCGCCCGGAAGTGGCCAAGGCGGCGCGTTCGGATGCGATTGTGGCGACCGGTCGTTCGGATTTCCCCAATCAGGTGAACAACGTGTTGTGTTTCCCGTACATGTTCCGCGGGGCGCTGGATGTGCGTTCCACGTCCATCACCGAGGAAATGAAGATCGCGGCGGTACATGCCATCGCCGAGCTGGTACGCACCGCGCCTCCGCAGGAGGTGCTGGATGCCTACGGCGGCGAGCCGCTGACGTTTGGTGCTGATTATATTATCCCCAAGCCGAACGATCCGCGTTTACTGGGCAAGGTGTCTGCGGCTGTGGCCAAGGCAGCGGTGGATTGCGGTGTGGCCCGTAAGGGTTACCCATCGCACTACCCGCTGAATTCGCTGGACGAGATCTTTCCGGAGTTGTGATGACGCCGGACGCAGGACGTCCCATGCCTGATGCATAAAAAACCGCCCTCGAGGGGCGGTTTTTTTATGCCTTTGCATCGGGCATCAGGCATGGAGCGTCATGCTTCCTGCGTCAAAATATCTGCTCCGGAGCACTGTGCCCGCCCGGTCCTCGTGCTGGCTCCATATCGGGCACCTGGCTTTGGATGAAATACTCGCGGATGGCGTCCGGGTTCTCCGGGCGGGCCAGCAGGCCGCTGTCCGGGTCGATGCGCACGGTGGCGATGCCGGAAGGTTGCTCCAGTTGGCGGTCAGGGACGCCTTCCAGTGCCGGCCCCATGTAATCCATCCAGATGGGCAGGGCGGCCTTGCCGCCATACTCACCCCAGCCCAGAGAGGCGGGGTTGTCGAAGCCAACCCAGACAGTGGCGACCAGGTCCGGCGAGTAGCCGGAGAACCAGGCGTCCACCTGATCGTTGGTGGTCCCGGTCTTGCCGGCCAGATCCCGGCGGCCCAGGCCGTTGGCCTGGTGGCCGGTGCCACGGCGTACCACATCTTGCAGTATGGAGTTCATTAGCCAGGCAATGCGGGCGTCGATTACGCGCGGGGCCATGACCGGCGGTGGCTGGCGGGGCTGGGTGGTGCTGTCATCGCTGTCGCTATTGGCTGTGTCGACTTCGGTCATGCCGCCTTGGGGGGCGTTATCGGTTTGCGGCGGCCGGCAGGGGCTTTCGCAGAAAACCACCTCTGGCGCTTTCCAGAGCACGTCCCCGTTGTCCTTTTCGATTTGCACGATACTCCAGGGGGTAACCCGGTAGCCGCCGTTGGCGAAGATGCTGTAGGCCGAGGCGATGTCCATGGGGGTCACGCTGGCGCTGCCCAGTGCCAGGGACAGATCGCGCTGGAAGGTGTCTGCCGGCAGGCCGAAGCGCTTCAGGGTGCCCATGGCCTGGCTGATGCCGACCTGGCGAAGAATGCGGATGGAAACCAGGTTCAGCGAGCGGTACAGGGCTTCGCGCATGCGGGTGGGGCCATAAAACTTGCCGCTGGCACCGGTGGGGCGCCAGGCGGTTTCCAGCTTGTCGTCGTCAAAGACCACCGGGGCATCGTTGATGATGGAGGCCGGGGTGAAGCCGTTTTCCA
>NZ_LWFX01001229.1:0-1629 GCF_001635175.1 Alcanivorax sp. HI0083
GTGCCACGGCATTGATGGTGATGCCTTGCTCGGCGTATTCATCCTTGAACGCATCGACCATGCCGATGACTGCTGCTTTGGAACAACCATAGTTGGTCTGGCCCAGGTTGCCGGCAATGCCCGCGATGGAGCTGATGGAGATAATGCTGGCGCCTTTGCCCAAACCGCCGCTGGAGAGCAGGGCTTCATTAATGCGCAGCTGGCTGGCGATGTTGATGTTCAGCACCATGTCCCAGAATTTTTCCGGCATATTGCCCAGCATCTTGTCACGGGTGACACCTGCGTTGTGCACGACCACGTCGTAGCCGCCAATGGCTTTGGCTTTCGCTGCAATGGCTGCCGGTGCTTCGTCGGCAGTGATATCCATTTCCAGAGTGTCGCCACCAATTTGCGCCGCGACAGCATTCAGGTCATCGGCCATGGGGGGAATGTCCAGCACGGTGACGGTGGCGCCGTCGCGGGCCAGTACTTCGGCAATGGCGGCACCAATACCGCGGGAACCACCGGTGACCAGGGCTTTCTTGCCGGCCAGCGGCTTGTCCCAATCAAACTTGGCGGCCTTGAAGCCTGCTTCGGTAACACGCACTACCTGGCCGGACACAT
This sequence comes from Alcanivorax sp. HI0083, assembly GCF_001635175.1. NCBI lineage: Bacteria > Pseudomonadati > Pseudomonadota > Gammaproteobacteria > Oceanospirillales > Alcanivoracaceae > Alcanivorax > Alcanivorax sp. HI0083. The sequence continues at coordinate 604 of NZ_LWFX01001229.1, forward strand.
AAGCGGATTTCGGTGACAGGAAGAAGTGCAGCGGGGAGGCCAGCTGCGCTTCGGCGCCTTCATCCACATAGACCAGCTGGGCGGTGGCGCCTTTCTTGATTTCCTTGCCCACGGAGCGGGTGAAGCCTTCCAGGGCACGCTGGGCAACTCGCAAGGCGCCAGCCTGTTTTTCCGGAGTACGACCGATCACGACAACGCGGGCGCATTTATCCAGCTTGCGAATCACCGGATGGAAGAAGTCCCACAGGGCTTTCAGTTCATCCGGGCTCTGGATGCCGGTGGCATCGAATACCAGGCCTTTGAATTTGGCATCGTCATCGCGATTGGCGGTGTAATTGTCCGCATCCACGCCCAGTTTGCCGGCTTTTTTCTGCAGGTCGGTGGCGTTGGCGGTATTGGCCAGAACGGCTACCTGTGCGTCCGGCGCGCCTTTGAGGGTGCTCAGTACGCTGTCGATGCCGGTGGAACCATTGGCGGCACCTACCAGAACGCGGCCCTTGATAAAGGACGCCTGGCCCGGCTGCCAGCGCTCCAGAATAACCGGAATCGGCAAGTTGATTGCGCCGAATAGCGCCTTGCCCATGGGAGAGTTGGCAATCGTCTGATAGGTATCGCTCATGGTCCTGTCCTTTTTCCATCGAATGATGAATGTGTCCATTTACCTTAGGGTAAGCGGAACGGGTTTAAAGGGGTGGCGCGTAAAGATGGGCTGAAAATACGCCATCTTTCGTAGGGCAGGAAATCTGGCCCTGTCGCACACTGGCGCGTATTGAATCACTGCAGTGTGACGGGTGTATTGACCGGCCCCGGCCGTCAAACAGTCGTTTGAGCCAATGAGACCGGCACGGTAGGGGGTAGACTGCGCCCTGTCGAGTGAATACCGTGGCCAAATTCGCCACCGTCGTCGTCATTGATGACCGTCCATCTCTAGAGGAAAAGATTATGCTGGCAGGTAAAGCCGTTCGTAAGGTCGCCATTATTGGTGGTAACCGTATCCCGTTTGCCCGTTCCAACAGCGCCTACATC
>NZ_LWFX01001230.1:0-4969 GCF_001635175.1 Alcanivorax sp. HI0083
CCGCCAAAGCCGGCGGTGACGCCAAGCTGGCCGCCAACTGGGTCATGGGTGAACTGGCCGCCAAACTGAACGCCGAAGAAAAAGATATTGCCGACAGCCCGGTTAGTGCGGAACAGCTGGGCCAGCTGATTGCCCGCCTGAAAGACGGCACCATCAGTTCGAAAATTGCCAAACAGGTATTCGAAGCCTGCTGGGCCGGCGAAGGCAACCCGGACGACATCATTGAAGCCAAGGGCCTCAAGCAGATGAGCGACAGCGGTGAACTGGAAAAAATCGTTGACGACATCATCGCCAACAATGCGCCCCAGGTTGAGGATTACCGCAACTCCGACGACGCCAAGAAAAAGAAGAAAATCGGTTTCTTTGTGGGCCAGGCCATGAAGGCCACCCAGGGCAAGGCAAATCCGCAGCAGTTGAATCAGTTGCTGAAGGATAAGCTGGAAAAGTGATGGAGGGTCGGACGTCTGAAGTCGGACGTCTGACGCCTGAAAAACAATCCGTACGGCAGCAATGCGTTCACTGCAAACCCTGCCGCGCCGGGTTTTGACTTTGCGTCCGACGTCAGACTTCCGACGTGCGACCTCTAACAGGATCCAACCATGACCACGCAAACCTTCCAGAACCGCGTCACCCTGGAAAAGAAAAATGCCATCGCCTACGTCACCCTGAGCCGGGCCGATAAATATAACGGCCTGGATTTCCCGATGATGGAGGGGCTGGTGGAAACCGCCCGCCTGATTCGCAAGGACCGTGAATTACGCGCCGTCATTCTTCAGGGCGACGGCAAGGCATTCTGTGCCGGGCTGGATTTCGGCACCGTCATGAAGCAGCCGGTAAAACTGCTGCGCAGCTTCACCAAATACGGCATCAAGAAAACCAATCTTTTTCAGGAAGTGTGCTGGTGCTGGCGCGAACTGCCCATCCCGGTGATCGCCGTGCTGCACGGCTATTGCTACGGCGGCGGCATGCAGATTGCGCTGGCAGCGGATTTTCGCATCACCACACCGGACTGCGAAATGTCCATCATGGAAATCAAGTGGGGCATGATTCCCGACATGACAGGCACCGTGACCCTGCGTGAACTGGTGCCCATGGACGTGGCCAAGGAACTGACCATGACCGGGCGATTGTTCAACGGTGACGAAGCCAAAACCATGAACCTGGTCACCCGCGTGGCGACCAACCCCCTGGAAGAAGCTGAAAAACTGGCACAGGCGATCAAGACCCGCTCACCGGATGCCATCAGCGCCAGCAAGGCCCTGTTCCAGCAAAGCTGGAACGTACCGGAAGCCCAGGCTTTCGACGTGGAAAGCAAACTGCAATTCAAAATGCTGCGCAGCAAAAACCAGCGCCGCGCCATGCAGGCCAACATGAAAAAAGAAGCGCCAACATTCGGCCCTCGCGAACGGGATTACTGAACCGATTCGCACACACCGGGGCGCCTTGCCCCGGTGCCTTTCCCTCCTCATCAATCTGCCAAGCGAGCCCTGTTTCCTCTCGGGATCTTGCGGCATACTCAATGCAGAAACCGACCATTATTGAGGCAGCGCATGATTTCTGTAGCCGAAGCCAGCGGCGGCTTTTCCGCCCTGACCCGCCTGTACAAACGTCTCGTCAACGAACTGATCGGTCAGCTACCGCTGCAGCCACAAACCCTGCCGCTGGCGCCCACGGACGATGCCTTGAAATACGGCATGTGTCGCGACACCACCTACGTGGTGAAAGGCGGTATGCTGGGTATGCGCTGTCAGGACCGCAAGCTGTTCACCTGGGATGAAGGCGACCTGATCCTCCCCGACGCCGGCAACGATGAAATTACCTATTACGCGGAAAGCTCCGTGCTGCTCGGGGCCTACCCCACCGTCGAACTGGTGGATGCGGTTCTCGCCGACGAACACATGGCGCGGCTGTGGACCCGGATTCTTACCACCCAGCAAGGCATGCTGACACGGCTTCTCGCCGCCCATGTGCCCGAAGAGCACCACACCACACCGGGCTTCGCCTATTTTGAGCCCGGCAATATCATCATTCACCAGGGCGAACCCGCCGACTATGTCTTCAGCCTGTTCGAAGGTGAAGCGGATGTGCTGGTGGATAATGTGGTTGTTGGCCACGTCAGCGAAGGAGAAGTGCTCGGCGCCATCGCCCTGCTCACGCATTCACCGCGCAGCGCCACGGTGCGGGCCAAATCACGCTGCTCAGTGGTCAAGGTGCCCAAGCACCAGTTCAAGAACCTGATCCGCACCAACCCGGGGATGATCCACAGCCTGCTGACGGACATGGCCCGGCAGGTAAAATCATTGAATGGCCAGGTGGTGGAGCTGTCGGCCTGATCCGACGGCGATCGCCTCCAGGCCAGAAAGCATAACCTCAGCCACCACCCAGGGAGGGCGGCTCACCATGAAACATCTTATCGGATGGGCGTTTCTGATTGTGGTCATCGTTCTGGTTCTGATTGGCGTCATGGCGGAGGACCCGCCGATCATGGCCGAAGGCATGCAGGACACACCGGTCACCACGGACAATCAACCCGGCAACTGACGCGCCGCGCAAACCGGACACTGGGGGTCGCGGGGAATCGCCACCTGACGCCAGCCCAGCGTCCGGCCGTCAAACAAATGCAGCACCGATGCCACCGAGGCACCGGACAGTGTTCGCATGGCCGCCAGGGCCTGCAAGGTTCCCACCACACCGACCACTGGGCCGAGAATCCCCGCCTCGCTACAGGCCAGATCACCGTCCGTGCCGTCCCCGTACACACAGGCGTAGCAGGGGCTGTCTGCGGCGCGCAAATCAAACACTGCCAATTGGCCATCCATGCGAATAGCCGCACCACTGACCAGAGGTTTGGCATGGGCCACGCAGGCGCGATTGATGGCCTGTCGAGTGACGAAGTTGTCGGTGCAATCAAGCACCAGAGTCGCCTCCGCAACGGCGTCATCCAGCCAGGCATCGTCCACGCGCACCACTGCCGAGCGCACATCCACATCCGCGTTCAATAGTTGCAGTTGATCACGCAGTGCCTCGGCCTTGGGCTGACTCACCTGGTCACCGCGAAACGCCACCTGCCGGTGCAGGTTGCTCAGTTCCACCCGGTCGTCGTCCGCCAGCACCAGCTGCCCGACACCGGCGCCCGCAAGATATAACGCCGCCGGATTGGCCAGACCACCGCAACCGACGATCAATACCCGGGCGGCTGCCAGCGCCTCCTGCCCGTCCAGATCCAGTTCATCCACCATCAATTGGCGGCTGTAGCGATTGAGTTGCTCGTCGTTAAACATGAAAAGACTCGCTGCATGCAACACGGCTTCACGCTGACACGCAAAGCCGATCTATGACAGTGACGGCGCAAGCCTGAAGATCGCAAGCAGGCTTTCGCCTACACCGGGTGCTGCCCAAAGGTGACCCGGTCGTTGCCACCCAGATCCTGTACCGTACCCACCTGCACGAAGCCGGCCTGCGTCAACAGAATGCGCACTGCCTCACCCTGCTCAAACCCATGCTCCAGCAACAGCCAACCGCCGGCAACCAGTTTGCCGGCGGCTTGCTGAGTAATGGCAGCCAAATCCGCCAACCCGTTATTGGGCGCCACCAGCGCCGAGCGGGGCTCGAAACGCACATCCCCTTCATCCAGATGGTGGTCGCTTTCCTCGATATAAGGCGGGTTGCTAATGATCAGATCAAACGGCCCCGGGCAGGGCGACAGCCAGCTGCCCTTCAAACAGGTCACCGCGGCCCCCAGCCGATGAGCGTTGTCAGCGGCCACCTGCAAGGCGGCCTCACTCAGATCCACCAGGGTGACATGCCAATCCGGCCGCGCCAGCGCCAGGGAAACGCCGATGGCTCCGGTCCCCGTCCCCAGATCCACCACCTGCGCCTCGGCGGGCACATCCAGTGACAGGGCCTTTTCCACCAGGGTTTCCGTATCCGGGCGGGGAATCAGGGTATCGGCGGTCACCCGAAACAAGTGGCCGAAAAATTCCCGCTCGCCGACCAAGTGCGCCACTGGCTCGCCCGCCACCCGGCGGCCAAGCAGGGACGTAAAGTCGGCCTGCTGCGCAGTGCTCAGTTCGCGTTCGGGCCAGGTAAATAGGTAGCTGCGCGGCTTGCCCAGCACGTGACACAACAGCAGGTCCGCATCCAGCGCGGCGCTCGGAGAATCGCTCAACCGGCTACGCGCATCGCGCAGGGCGGCGTCAATGCGCATGGCGATCAGCTCTCGCCCAGCGCGGCCAGCTGATCGGCCTGGTACTCCGCCAGCAAGGCGCCGAGCAATTCATCCATGTCCCCTTCCATCAGCTCGCCCAGGCGATACAGGGTCAGGTTGATGCGGTGGTCGGACACCCGGCCCTGCGGGTAATTGTAGGTACGGATGCGCTCGGAGCGGTCACCGGAGCCTACCAGGGATTTGCGCTCCGCCGCCTGCTCCGCGTGGGCCGCGTTCTGCTGGGCATCATAGAGTTTGGCGCTGAGCAGGCTCATGGCGCGGGCCTTGTTCTTGTGCTGGCTGCGCTCGTCCTGACATTCCACCACCACGCCGGTGGGCAGGTGCGTAATGCGCACGGCAGAATCGGTGGTGTTGACGTGCTGGCCACCGGCGCCGGAGGAGCGGTAGGTATCGATGCGCAGGTCTTCGTTGCGAATGATGATATCGCCCAGCTGCTCGGCTTCCGCCATGATTGCCACCGTACAGGCGGAGGTATGGATCCGCCCCTGGGATTCCGTAGCCGGCACCCGCTGCACCCGGTGGGCCCCGGATTCGAATTTCATGCGCGAATAGACGCCCTCACCGATCACCCGCGCAATCACCTCCTTGTACCCGCCGTGCTCGCCCTCACTGGCGCTGACCATTTCCACTTTCCAGCCGCGTTGATCCGCATACTTGGAATACATGCGGAACAGGTCGCCGGCAAAAAGGGCCGCTTCGTCGCCACCGGTGCCGGCGCGGACTTCGAGGAACACGTTAGCG
>NZ_LWFX01001231.1:0-1897 GCF_001635175.1 Alcanivorax sp. HI0083
CGGCAAAGGCGAAATCGTTGCCGAGCTGGATATCCGGCCGGACCTCTGGTTCTTCGATTGCCACTTCGAAAGTGACCCGGTGATGCCGGGCTGCCTGGGCCTGGATGCCACCTGGCAATTGCTGGGCTTTTTCCTGGGCTGGGTGGGCAACCCGGGCCGTGGGCGCGCTCTGGGCGTGGGCAATGTGAAGTTTTCTGGCCAGGTGCTGCCCACTGCCAAGAAACTGACTTACCGAATCGACCTGAAACGGGTCATTTCCCGCAAACTGGTGCTCGGCCTGGCCGATGCCACCGTGTCCGTGGACGGGAAAGACATCTACCAGGCCGACGACCTGAAAGTTGGCCTGTTCACTTCCACCGACGGTTTTTAGGAGCGACTCATGCGCCGCGTAGTAATCACCGGGATGGGCATTGTCTCCTGTCTGGGCAACGACACAGACAGCGTCACCCGTTCATTGCGGGAAGGCCGCTCCGGTATTCGCTTTAAAGAGGAATACCAGGAAATCGGCATGCGCAGCCAGGTAGCAGGCACACCCACTATCCAGCTGGACGACTTCATTGACCGCAAGCCACGCCGCTTTATGGGCGATGCGGCTGCCTACGCCTACGTGGCCATGCAAAATGCCATTGCCAATTCCGGCCTCAACGACGAACAGGTCAGCCATGAACGCACCGGTTTGATTGCCGGCTCTGGCGGGCACTCGTCCTTTAACCAGGTGGAAGCGGCGGATATTGCCCGCAGCCGCGGCGTGAAACGGGTTGGCCCCTACATGGTGCCGCGAGTGATGGCCTCCACCGTATCGGCGTGCCTGGCCACACCGTTCAAGATCAAGGGGGTGAACTACTCCATCGCCTCCGCCTGTGCTACCAGCGCTCACTGCATCGGCAACGCCGTGGAACAGATTCAACTGGGCAAGCAGGACGTGGTCTTTGCCGGTGGTGGTGAAGAGGAACACTGGACGCTGAGCTGTCTGTTCGATGGCATGGGCGCCCTCTCCAGCAAATATAACGACACACCGGAAAAAGCGTCGCGCGCCTACGACGCCACCCGCGATGGTTTCGTGATTGCCGGCGGTGGCGGCATGGTGGTGGTGGAAGAACTGGAACACGCCAAGGCCCGTGGCGCGACCATCTACGCCGAAGTGCTCGGTTACGGCGCTACCAGTGATGGCCACGACATGGTCGCCCCCAATGGCGAAGGCGCAGCGCGTTGCATGCGCCAGGCGCTGGCGACAGTAGAAGGCCCGGTAGACTACATTAACGCCCACGGCACCAGTACGCCGGTGGGAGACGTGGCCGAATTGAAAGCCATCCGTGAAGTCTTTGGCGATCAGTGTCCGGCGATTGGCTCTACCAAAAGCCTGTCCGGCCACAGCCTGGGTGCGGCCGGGGTACAGGAAGCCATTTATTGCATGTTGATGATGCAGAATGACTTCACCGCCATCAGTGCCAACATTGAAACCCTGGATGAAAAAGCCGACGGCATGCCTGTGCTGGTGAAAGGCAAAGACAGCGGCCCGACCACCGTGCTGAGCAACAGTTTCGGCTTCGGCGGCACCAACGCCAGCCTGGTGCTGCGTAAATGGGAAGGCTGAGTTCAACCTTGTGCAGTAATGGCTGACAATGCCAAAAGCGTTATTCGGCCCTCACCAAAAGAGCCCGGCACTTACCGTAGCCGGGCTTTTTTGTGGTTTCCAGCGGCCAGTGGGACCGGCGCCGAATCAGAACTTGTGGATCATGCCCACGGAAAACGCCATGCCGGACTCGTCCACATCATTGATAGTGCCCGCCGGATCGAAGTCCGTGTCTGAGGCAGAAATCAAGCCATAAGCAGTGGTGAAATCACCCAGTTTGTAGTCTGCGCCCACCGTCAGCGTGGCCACATCCAGATCCAGATC
>NZ_LWFX01001232.1:0-1214 GCF_001635175.1 Alcanivorax sp. HI0083
ACAAGCAGCGCTTCCTTTTCCCCGACTCCGACATTCGTGGCGAGCTGGTACAGGTAGAAAGCAGCGTCAGCCGTATCCTTGAAGGCCACAACTACCCGCTGGCCGTACAGGGGCTGATCGGCGAGGCCGTGGCCGCCGTGGCCCTGCTGGCCAGCACCCTCAAATTCAAGGGCCGGCTGGCCCTGCAGGCCCAGGGCAAGGGCCCGGTATCGCTGCTATTGGCCGAATGCAGCCACGACGGCGAGCTGCGCGCACTGGCCCGCCACAGTGACGGCCAGGACTGGAGTCATGGCGACATTCAGACACTGATCGGCGAAGGCACCATGGTGATTACCATCACCCCGGATCAGGGCCGCCAGTACCAGGGCATCGTCCCGCTCAGCGGCGACACCCTGGCGGCATGCCTGCAAGGCTATTTCCAGCAGTCCGAACAGCTACCGACCCGCCTGTGGCTCGCCAGCGGCAACAACCGCGCCGCGGGCCTGTTATTGCAACGCCTGCCCAACCAGCTTGCCACCACCGACGGCAACAACCAGATGTGGGAACACCTGGATGCACTGGCCAGCACCCTGCAAATGGAAGAACTGCTGAATCTGGATGACCAAACTATCCTCCACCGGCTGTTCCATGACACCCCGCCCCAGCTACCGGACGCCCAGCCACTGCAATTCGGCTGCACCTGCTCCCGGGATCGTAACCGCAATGCACTGATTTCCCTGGGCAATCAGGAGCTGCAGCAATTACTGGACGAAGACGGCGAGGTGACTCTGACCTGTGACTTCTGTCGTCACCAGGAGCATTTTGATGCCGTGGATCTGGCGGAGATGATCAAAGCAATTGACAGTTGATAGTGGACAGTTGACAGCTCCTCAAATGATCTCGGCAATTGCTTGTTTTTAAAGGACCGCACCAGAAACCTGAGCGCGGCCCTTAACGTTTCAGTGAATCTACTCCCCCTCCACCGCGGCGCTGGAATGCCCCGGAAAAAGTAGACACCTTCATTTGGAGAGAAGGTGTCATGAAATACAAAGCCAAGCGCTACTTCAGCGATGATTTCAAACGCGAGGCCGTGCAGGCCTCGCTATCCACCACGCAGACACAGTCCGCACTAGCTGGCAAGCTAGGCATACACCCAAAGTTGTTAAGCCGCTGGCGAAGAGAATGGATTGTGACCAAGAAACCGTCTGCTAAATCCGTCCAGAACACGGGACCCG
>NZ_LWFX01001233.1:0-2003 GCF_001635175.1 Alcanivorax sp. HI0083
GTGCGCAGGAGGGTTCACAGACCCGGCAAAATGTTGGAATGGATTTCATGGCAGCCTCCCTGACGATTCAGTCAGGCTAGCCAATCACGCCCGGGCAGGACATGACCGTTCCACTCATTTGTGGCGTCGCGGTTATGGGGCGGGCCCGCAGGGTCAGGAGGAAGGCTGTGACAGGGCGGCCATGATCAGGGCAATGGACTGCTCGCTGACGGTCTCGATATCTTCCCGGTTCACGTAAATGCCATCAATCAGCAGCCGGCACAGGCCGTGGACGGTGGCCCAGCTGGCCTGGGCCACGCGCAGGGAATCGGTTCTCGCCGGCAGGCGGCCCGCCAGCAGCGTTGCCAGTCGCTCGGCATAGTGACGGAAGCTGCGATAGGCGATGGTTTTGAGTTCATCGGTGGGCTCGCCGCCTTTCCAGATAGTGCGCCCGAACATCAGTTCGTACTGTTCCGGGTTCTCGGTGGCAAAGCGCAGATATTCCCGGACAAAATTTTGAATGCTTTCCTGTGAGCCCGTTGCTTGCAGCTGACGGTTGATCATCTCGTCCAGCTGGCTGAATGCCTGGGTGGCCAGGGCGCAGAGCAGGGCGTTCTTGTCACGGAAGTGGTGATAGGGCGCGGTACGGGATACCCCCGCCCGCTCGGCCAGCTTGCGCAAGGATAAACCCTCAACGCCTTGCTCGCTGAGCAGAGTGTTGGCTTCCTGCAGCAAGGTATCGTGCAGGTCGCCGTGATGATAGCGGCCGGTCTGTGCCATGAGTCTCCTGCCTTTTGCGTGGTGGCGTGTCGTGTGAAGCCTGTTGCGTCTATTTCAATCTTGACACTGTCAAAATAACCCCTTAACTTGACGCTGTCCAGATTAATCAACGCGTAGCCATCTGTGGTGCAGATGCCTTGGGAGACAACACCATGACAGCCAACCGCTATTCCAACCTGCTTTCTCCGCTGGATCTGGGGCATACCCAGATCAAGAACCGGGTGATTATGGGGTCCATGCATACCGGTCTGGAAGACCGCTTCTGGCAGTTCCCCAAGCTGGCGGCCTACTTTGCCGAGCGGGCCCGCGGTGGTGTTGGCTTGATCGTAACCGGTGGCTTCAACCCCAACAAGAAGGCCTGGTTCTATCCCTTTGCCGGCCTGTTTAACAGCCGCCTGGATGTGCGTAACCACCGCAAGGTGACCGATGCGGTGCACCAGGAAGGCGGCAAGATTGCTCTGCAGATCCTCCATGCCGGGCGTTACAGCTATCACCCCTTCTCCCGTTCGGCTTCTGCGATCAAGAGCCCGATCAACCCCTTCAAGCCCAAGGCCATGTCCACCAAGGAAGTGGAGCAGACGGTGAAGGATTTTGCCCACACGGCATGGCTGGCCAAGAAAGCCGGCTACGACGGTGTGGAGATCATGGGGTCCGAGGGCTACCTGATCAACCAGTTCACCGCGTCGCGAACCAACAAGCGTAAAGACAAATACGGTGGCAGTGCCGAAAACCGCCGTCGCTTCCCGGTGGAAATCGTTCGCGAAGTGCGCAAGCGTTGCGGCGATGATTTCATCGTCATGTTTCGCCTTTCCGTGGTTGATCTGGTGCCGGACGGGGCCACCCGTGAAGAGGTTCTGGCGCTGGCCAAAGAAGTGGAAGCGGCGGGCGCCAGCCTGATCAATTCCGGGATTGGCTGGCACGAAGCGCGTGTGCCCACCATCGTGACCTCTGTGCCCAGAGCCGCCTTTGTGGACGCCACCCGCCAGGTGAAAGACGTGGTTTCCATTCCCGTGGTGGCCTCCAACCGCATTAACGATCCGGACGTGGCAGAAGCCATTCTGGTCGCTGGCCAGGCGGATGCGGTCTCCATGGCGCGCCCGTTGCTGGCGGACCCGGATTTCGTGAAGAAAACCGAGCAGGGCAAGGCGGATGAGATCAACACCTGTATCGCCTGTAACCAGGCGTGCCTGGACCATACCTTCCAGCTCAAGCGGGCGTCCTGTCTGGTCAATCCCCGTGCTTGT
>NZ_LWFX01001234.1:0-2342 GCF_001635175.1 Alcanivorax sp. HI0083
GGTGTTCTGGAATGCCGCCACCGGCTTGCCAAACGCCTGGCGCTGTTTCACATATTCCACGGTGGTTGCCAGCGCATGCTCGGCAGCCGACGAACAGATGATGGCGATCATCATCCGCTCCCAGGCCAGCTCCTTCATCAAGGCAATGAAACCCATGCCCTCGGCACCCAGCAGGTTTTCCTTGGGCACCTTGACGTTGTCGAAGAACAACTCGCAGGTGTCCTGCCCGCGCATGCCGACTTTCTTCAGCGGCTTGCCCTTGGAGAAGCCCTCGCGATCCGCCTCAATAATCATCAGGGACACACTTTGTGCACCCAGCTCAGCCGGCCCGGTACGCACCGCCACCACCGCCATGTCACAGAGGTAACCGTTGGTGATAAAGATTTTCGAGCCATTTACCACGTAGTGATCGCCCTCAAGGGTGGCCGTGGTCTTGATACGTTGAAGATCGGAACCGGTACCCGGCTCGGTCATGGCCACGGCAGTGACCGCTTCACCGGTGGCCATTTTGGGCAGCCACTGGCTTTTCTGTTCATGGGAACCAAAGTTGTTGATGTAGTTGGCAACAATGTCCGAGTGCAGGGCAAAGCCGCTGGCCGAATCCCCCACCCTCGCCTGCTCCTCCATCAGTATCATCGAATAGAGACGGTCAACGCCGCAGCCGCCGTACTCTTCAGGCATCGTTGGACACAGCAGCCCCAGCTCCCCCGCCTTGTTCCACAGTTCACGATCAATATGTTGCTGCTCCTCCCACTTCTCGTGGTAAGGGGAGATTTCAGTCTCGAAGAAACGCCTTGCTGTGGCGCGGAACGCCTCATGGTCTTCATTGAAGAGAGTACGGGGGATCATCGGCGATACAGCCGCCGGTACATGCACATCACTCATTACAGGCTTCCAACGTTGATTCAGGAACAATGGCAAGACTTTATAACTTACAATACGTACGTTCAACTTGTTTATTGGCGAGCTACGCTACAATCCATTTATCATTTAGAATCAGGCCTCTGCATCCCAGTGACCATGCTCAGTAATAGACAGAGAACGCGATGAATGCTCAACGACGCACCCAGGAACAACGTAGCGACGCCATGCGGGAACGCATCATTCAGGCAGTGCTCACCTGTCTAGAGAAGGATGGATTCGCTGGCACCACCGTCAGTCGCATTATCAACATCGCTGGCGTATCTAGGGGCGCCCCACTACACCATTTCTCTAGTAAAGCAGACATGATCGCTGCGGCAGCTGAGCATTTAATTCGCCAGCACTATATTCAGCTGGGTAAAGCCATCGCCAAACTCCATGGATCTGAAGATCGACTAGAAGCCCTTATCTTTGGTGCATGGAAGAATGTTTTCGATCAGCCGGAATTTATCCCGTTGATGCAACTATTGACAGCCAGCCAACATGACCCTGAGCTTGCATCCATTTTGCAACGTGTCTGGACTTCCAATTACTTCATCGTCGGTAACGCGGCAGACCATTATCTGGAGGCCATTAGTGAAGACACCGATGTGCGCTCGATGATGATGTTGACGCAATGGCTGTTGCGCGGCATGGCGCAGGATTTGCACATCGTTGCCGACAAAACGCTCTTTGACCGCTATCTCAAAGTCTGGTGCAACATGCTCGCCGTTCATCTGCGAGCCCGTGCAGATGTAAACGACCCACCGCCTTACCCGCCCAAGTGGGAACTACCGCTGAGCGATGCTTGACCGCCCCACTTGGGCTTGCGGCATCTCTACACATAGCTACGTTGTCGTTAACACCCAACGAATAAAGCTGTATATCGACCATGTCCACGCCACTTGATTGCTCAGATCGACCTTCGGTACCGGATACGGTTTCCGTTGACACAAGTCGTCATCGAGACTATTGGAGATAGCAATTCTTGCAGTGCTTCAGATTAAAGACTTCAGTTCGATATTCGGATTAGACAACACTTCAGCGCTGACACTCTTGCGCAGTTTAACCAACTGTTTACCCACCATGAATGCAACTGGAAAATTGACTGCATCAACAGCAATAACATGACCAAGACATAGATAGAAAACTGCGAATTCCTTGTCAAGGATACTGCCACGCAGTACACGCTGGTCATGATTTTGGGACAATCCTACCATCTGCAAACGAACATCATACTGGTTCGACCAGAACCAGGGAGGGCTATCGTAGGGCTTTTCTTCACTCATAAGTGTAGCTGCCGCCGTACGAGCTTGCTCAACAGCGTTAGCGACTGATTCAAGACGCTGCCTTTTGTCGAAGAACAGATTATGATGGCGGGTACAATCTCCTATCGCCAGAATGTCTGGGTCATCGGTGCGGGTAAATTCATCGACGACAAC
>NZ_LWFX01001235.1:0-3597 GCF_001635175.1 Alcanivorax sp. HI0083
TCACCCACGGTATCTCCTTCGCGGACCGAGGCGAGTTCCAGCAGGGAAAACGGTACAGACTTCGTCACAGTACACTCCAGATCCAGCAAACAACGGGTACCCATGATTTCTGATTACCCCGCAGTTTGTCGAGAGCACAATTATCGTGCCTGCATCACCCCTGATCGATCCCCGCCATTCAGCAGCAGGAAGTAACAACGAGTCGGCACCTCGTTTCTCTCGGATGCCCGCTTAAACAAAAAAGCCCCGGATTACCGGGGCCTGAAACTCAGCTTGCGTTACTTGCCTACGGGCAGTATTTGGCAATCAGTGCGCCATCATTGGTCACCCACTGAGTGATCTGTGAATAAAAGCTATCAGGCGTATTTAAGTGACCTGCGCAACCTGACCGCAGAAGCCAAGCTGCAACGTGCAGAAATACAAATATCGGCTTCGCCATAATACGAGGGCGGCTGCCCTCGCCCTCTTCTTCCATTGCTCTGCATGATGCTGTCGCCCTGCCTTCTGCCCTACCTTTTCCCGGCATCCTGTGGTTCACTGCCGGCATCACGCCCCGGAACACGGTTTGCCATGCCCACACTCAAATGCCCCAGTTGCGAACAGGTCCTGCGCCTTGCCGGCAATAGCTGGCACTGCGATAACGGCCACCAGTTCGATCGTGCCAAGCGAGGTTACACCAATCTGTTGTTGGCGCAGCAGCGCCGCTCCCGATCACCGGGGGACGACAAGGCCATGGTGCAGGCGCGCACGGCTTTTCTTGAACTGGGCCGTTATCAACCATTGGCAGATGCCCTGCTCGCCCACCTGCCGGATGAAGAACCCGCCTGGCTGGATATCGGCTGTGGCGAAGGCTGGTACACCGAGCAGTTTGCCCAGCGGTTGGGCGGCGTGAATGGTGTGGGCGTGGATATTTCCAAGTTCGCGGTGGATGCAGCTGCCAAGCGTAACAAGCGCATCACCTGGTTGGTGGCCAGCGGCGCCCGGCTACCGCTGTTTGATGCCAGCCAGCAAACCGTATTTGTGTTGTTCACCCGCCTGTTCGTGGACGATATCGCCCGGGTGCTGCAACCCGGTGGGGAGTTGATTGTTGTCGGTACCGGGGAAACGCACCTGCTGCCGTTGCGCGAAGCCCTGTACGACGATGTGCGGCAAAGCAGTTTTGATGCGGGCAAGTTTCTGGATGATCGCTTCGAGCTGATCTCCAGCGAGACCCTGCATTGCCAATGGGTTCCGGACTCAGAAGAAGAGCTCCGTAACCTGCTGGCCATGACCCCCCATCACTGGCGGGCACGGCCGGATGCGAAAGCCGGCATTGGCGCCCTGGCCGGCCAGCCCATGAACGGACATTTTGTGATTCAACGCTGGCGAAGGGTGGCGTAGATTGCGTTTATCAAACGTGATGTCGGGTTCGTGTCGGATTACGGCTACGCCTAATTCGACCTACCTGGAAAGGGTTTCGTAGGTCGAATTAGCCTGAAAGGCGTAACCCGACAACATGTCGCACAGCCCTCCCATCACCCCTCTCTTTTCCCAAGCACTCGCTCCAGATACGACAGCAAGTCATCCGCATTGCTCACCGGCGCCCGGTAAGCCAGATGCCCATCCGGGCGCATCAACCAGAGCCGGCCCTGATCGCCGAATGCGCTGGCAAACTCCCCTTCATGGTCACGCCAGATACGGGTGGTACCTTCACGGGGCACATCTTCATCTGCGGTGGCCCGCGCCGCAATCACGGTCAGGTGCACGCGCTCACGGTATTCCTGCCCCAAACGATCACTCAAGGCATACATCACCAGCCGCTCGTTATGCTCGGGGGATTCGCTCAGCTGCAGCAACAAATGATGTACCGGTTTGCGCAACAAACCGTGCAACTGATGCAGATGCCCGGTGCGCACGGATTTCAGCGCCGCATCCGGCAGCCGATCGCCCGGCAGCGGCCCCTGATGCCGCCAGCCCACGTCGGCCTCCGGCCCACAGGTGACCAGCGGCGAATTGCGATAATGCACATCCAGCTGGCTGGCCGTACGCAGCAGTCGACTGGAAATATTGCGGCGGCTGCCCGCCAGCTTCAGCAGGGAATCCCGGCTGCGCCGCAACATCGGCAGTTTCACCAATGACGCCCGTGACAGCATATCCACCCCGTAAAGCATTTTCTCCGCCACCGGGCGCCGTTCCTGCTCATAGCTATCCAGCAAGGCGCCCTGCCCAAACCCCTTGAGGTAAAACGCCAACTTCCAGCTCAGGTTGAACGCATCCGCGAGGCCGGTATTCATGCCCTGGGCGCCCAGTGGACTTTGCACATGGGCCGCGTCGCCGGCCAGGAAAACCCGGTTACGCCGGTAATGCTGAGCCAGCCGACGTTGTACGGAGAACTGGCTCAGCCAACGGGGTTCACCCAAATCAGGCACGTCCCCAAGAATCGACGTTAGCCGTTCGCTAAAAGGCGCCAGACTTAAGGGTGTTTCCGGCGTCTCACGGCTGGCCATAATCAGCCGCCAGCCCTGCGGCAGAGGCAAGGCCAGCAACAGCCCTTCTTCCCGCAGGAAACCATGGGAACGGTCGTTGCTCCAGGGCGCATCCCAGGGCACATCCGCCAGCAGGAAATGCTCGCTGTAATCCACGCCCTTGAAACCGATGCCAAGCTGCTCACGCACCGTGGAACCCACGCCATCGGCTCCCACCAGCAGCTCGGCATTGAATGTCTGCACCTCCGCCCCCTGGCGAATACGCGCTTGCACGCCGCTGCCGTCCTGACGGAAATCCAGCAGCTCGGCACTGCGAATCAACTCGCCGCCCAGCATCCGATATCGGTCGATCAACACCGCCTCCACCTCGGATTGCGGACAACTGAGCACCCACGGGTACGGCGCTTTCAGAGCAGTGAGGTCCAGTTCGAAGAGAAACCCTTTATCCCCGTATACCGATACAGCCTTGAGGCGCCGCGACGCCTTGCGGATCGGCGCCAGCACATCCAGCGCCTCAAAGATTTCCAGCGAACGGGCATGCAGGCCCAGCGCTCGGGAATACGGCGATGGCGCCGCAAGACGATCGATGATGCAACAGTGGATACCGTGGCGGCGCAAGCCGATACCCAGTGCCAGCCCGGTGGGGCCCGCACCGACAATCAGCACCTGCGGTGTGCGGTTCTCGCTAATGGCGATGGTACACTCTCCTTATGGCACCCTATTGGCGCCCCTGCCTGGCACTATGCCCACGGGGGTAGCCCGGTCTGCCTGCTGCCCACCGGACACGTCTCTGTGCCTGTGGCCTGCAACAGCCGCGCCAACACGTGAACGCTTACCCGAGCCCATCATGGCACATTCCACCACACCCTCCATGACGCCTGCATCGCGCAAAATTATCCACGTGGACTGCGACTGCTTTTACGCCGCCGTGGAAATGCGGGACGACCCTAGCCTGCGCGGCCGCCCGGTGGCGGTGGGCGGCGACCCGCACCGGCGTGGCGTGATTGCCACCTGCAACTACCCGGCGCGGCAATTTGGCGTGCATTCAGCCATGGCATCTTCCCAGGCCCTGCGGCGCTGCCCGGAACTGGTTATTGTGCCTCCGAACTTTGACAAATACCGCAAAGTTTCC
>NZ_LWFX01001236.1:0-2009 GCF_001635175.1 Alcanivorax sp. HI0083
GGTGCGTAGCGAACCCGGGATCACCGATGATCAGCTAACCGACTATTTCAAAGCGGCCCCCTTGCTGGCCCCCGACGCCGGTAACTGGGAAAGTGAGCTGACCCTGGACACCGCCGGTTACCAGGTGGACATCAAACGGGATAACTTTGGGGTGCCGCACATTTACGGCGACTCCCGCCGCGATGCCTTATTTGGCGTCGGCTATGTCACCGCCGCCGACCGCCTGTTCCTGCTCGACGTACTGCGCCGGGCCGGCCGGGGTGAACTGTCCCGCTTCCTGGGTCCGGCGGATTTCTCCTTCGACCAGGACATTGCGGTGGACGCCCCCTACCGGGAAGAAGACCGCACCACCATGATCGCCAAGACCATCGCCCGTTTCGGTGACGACGGCGCCCAGGTGTTCGAGGATGCCACCAACTATGTGGCCGGCCTCAACCAGTACGTGAGCGATGCCCGTGGCGGCCTGTTGCAGGTGCCGGTGGAATACGTGGCGCTGGGCGTGCAGCTGGAACCCTTCGTGATTGAAGACGTGGTCGCCATCGCCACCCTGATTCAGGGCATCTTCGCCGGCGGCGGCGGCAACGAGCACAAGAACGTGCTGCTGCTGCAAGCGCTGGAAGAACAGACCGGCAGCGCGGAAACCGCCTGTGCCCTGTGGAAAGACTTGCGCAACGGCCTGGATGAGGAATCCTCGGTGACCACCACCCGCTCTTTTGCCACCCAGTCACCGCCAACCCTGCCCGACCTGTGCCCGCTGAGCGGCGAGCTGGCTGGCCAGTTCCCCGGTGCCGTCATGTTCGACGCCGGCTCTTTCCAGGCCCACCAACCACTGACCCATGAACCCTGTGGCCGACCCGGCCAACCTCAGTGCCCCGAAGCCCTGGGCAATGTGCCCGCCCTACCCGGCACCGGCGTGGTCGGCGGCTTGCTGGATACCGTGGGCGACCTGCTCGGCGGCATCCTGTCCCTGTCATTTCTCGACGATGATGGCGCCAACCTGGCCCGACACTGGGCCACACTGACCCGGCAGCTAGGCGCCAGCGGGCAAGACAACGCCCGCCTTAGTGACCACCAGCGCGAACAGGTCATGCAACGCATTGCCGGCATCGAAACCGGCCTTAACGGCCTGCGTGATGGCTTCCCGAGCACCATGTCCAATGCGCTGTTGCTCAATGCCGAGCATTCCGCCAGTGGCCAGCCGCTGGCCGTGTTCGGCCCCCAGACCAGTTACTTCGTACCGCAACTGCTGCTGGAAATGTCTATCCATGGTGGCGATATCAACACCCGTGGCATGACCTTCACCGGCCTGCCCTACGTGGTCATCGGCCGCGGCCCGGACTTCGCCTGGAGTGCCACCTCCGGCAGCTCCGACCTCACCGACGTGCGCGTGGTACAGCGCTGCTCACCGGCCGAGGCTCCCGCCCACGGTGAAGGCGGCTACCAGGTTAACGGCCAGTGCAAACCCTTCGACGTGATCGACGAAGAATGGGTGGCCCGCTGGAACCTGGCCTCCTCCACCGACCCGCAAGCGGTCGGTCAAAACGAAGCCGTCCGACGCCGCGTGATCCGCACCGAGGAGTACGGCCCGGTGATTGGCTTCGCCACCGTGTCCGGCCTGCCCGTGGCAGTGACTCGCCAGCGCAGCACCTACTTTGCCGAGCTGGATACGGCCCTGCCGTTCCTGCAAGCCAGCCGCAACGATGTCCATGACGTACAAAGCTTCTACGACGTTTTCTACAACACCACCGGCAGCTTCAACTGGTTCTACATCGACGACCGCGACATCGCCTATTTCCATTCCGGCGACTATCCGCAGCGTGCCAACGGCATTCACCCGGAGCTGCCCAGCTGGGGTAACGGCCAGTACGACTGGAACGGCTTCCTGCCCCAACAGGCCCACCCCCAGGCCAGTAACCCTGAGCGCGGCTACCTGGCCAGCTGGAACAACCGCCCGGCCCGTGACTGGTGGGCTGCCGACGCCCACGCCCCCTACGGCTCCGCCCACCGCA
>NZ_LWFX01001237.1:0-1336 GCF_001635175.1 Alcanivorax sp. HI0083
AGCGCGCCACCATGGCTCTGGTGTTTGCGCCAGCGCACTTCGGTGAAGACCAGAGTGTCCTGATCCAGCAGGATCAGATCAATTTCTCCCTGACGGCAATGGAAGTTGCGCTCCACAACGGTCAGTCCCTGGTCGACCAGCCACTTCGCGGCAAGCTTTTCCGCGTCCCGGCCGGTGTCTTTCTTACTGCGTAGTAGCGGCACGGGGAAGGCTGTTTTGGCCTGTCTCGGTCACTTGTGGCAGCGTTTTTGCCTTGCCGCCCACAAAAACCGCCCAGTTCAGTTCGCGAACAATGCGCTGGTTTTCCATGTGCAGGCGGCCGGTGACACCGGGGAGCTCGCTGGAGGGCAGGGCGTTCAGCAGATACAGCCGCCCTTGCAGCCGGTAGGCATCGATGCCCATGGCAAACAGGCGTTCGTAGCGGCCATGGCCGTCTGGCCATTGCTGGTTGGCGGCGTCATGCAGGGCCTGATTGTCGTCAGTGAGAATCCAGGGCATGTCGACAAAGCGGATGCCGTTAAGATCCTGGTCACGACGTGGGTTGTCTTCACCGCTGTAGATCAGGGCGGTGGAGTAGACCGGCAGGTCTTTGGCGTAGTGGAAGTTCAGTGCGGGTTTCACCTGGCGCCCCTGATTGGGGTCAGCAAGCAGGAACAGGAAATCCATGTCCTGGCGACGGCGAGGCTGGTTATCCATCTTCAGGCTGGTGAAACGGCTGACAGCATTGCCGCGTTTCTGGCTTTGTGCCACCAGCAGCATTTCCTTGACGGTTTCGCCGATGCTGGGCCCTTCCTGGTAAGTGCGAGTGATGGTGACTGAGCCGCCCAGCTCCTGCCAGCGATCAACGAAGGCCTGGGCAACCCGGGCGCCCCATTCTCCTTCCGGATAGAGAATGCCGGCCTGCAGGGCGCCTTTGCGGGCGCCATGGTTAGCAATCTGGCGGGCTTCATCTTCCGGCGCCAGGCCAAACTGGAAAAAATTATCGGGGCGGTTGTCGGTGTCGATGTAGTTCAATGCCAGTGTGGTGACTGGCAGCGTGCCCTGGGCCGCGATGGTTGCAGCTTTGTCTTTGGCCAGAGGGCCGAGAACGAAATCAGCGCCATCCGTGACGGCTTGTTGATACACCGCAAGCACATCGTCGCCACCGGAATCGTAGAAGCGCAACGTGGGCGGTTGGCCGTTTTTCTGCTGCTGGTAGAAGGCGGTCATGATGCCTTCCTGCAGGGCCTTGCCCGCGGTTTGCAGTGGGCCGGTGGTCGGCAGCAGGATGGCGACCTGGCTGGGGCGCTGGCTGGCGGCTTTTTCCAGGGCGTCCAGCATTTGCGGCACATCGTCG
>NZ_LWFX01001238.1:0-8364 GCF_001635175.1 Alcanivorax sp. HI0083
TTCCTGCTGTTCGGAGACCATTTCCAGTTCTGGCTCGCGCTCGGCCAGAATGGCCTCCAGTTCTGCCACTTTCTCGCTGTCGATACGCAGGTGTTCGTCGCCTTCTTTCCAGCTGGCGCGCACCTGATCCAGCTCTTCGTACAGCTGCTGCTTGCGCTCGCGCTGATGCTGGATGCTCTGCTCCAGACGTGCCACTTCCGCCCCCAGGGCGTAAAAATGCTGCTGGACTTCGTTAAAGCGCTCCTGCACTTCATGGTGCTTCTCGCGCAAACGCTCTACTTCCGCGTCCACGTGGCGCTGTTCCGCCACTTTCGCTTCCATGGACACGTCCAGTTCGCCAATCACGTGGTCCAGCTGCTTAACCTGCACATCCAGCCCTTTCCAGCGCAATGCCTTGAGCTGCGCGCCTTTCAGACGCTCTTCCTCTTTGTACTGCTTGTATTTCTCCGCCGCACTGGCCTGTCGGCTCAAACGCTCCAGCTGACGTGTCAGCTCATCGCGGATATCGGTCAGTCGCTCCAGATTTTCACGGGTACGTCGAATGCGGTTCTCGGTCTCGCGGCGACGGGCCTTGTACTTGGAGATCCCTGCCGCTTCCTCGATATACACCCGCAGCTCTTCCGGCTTGGCTTCAATCAGCCGGGAAATCATGCCCTGCTCAATAATGGCGTAGCTGCGCGGCCCCAGGCCGGTGCCCAGGAAGATGTCGGCGATATCCTTACGGCGGCATTTGGTGCTGTTCAGAAAGTAATTGGACTGTCCGTCCCGGGTCACCTGGCGCTTCACGGAGATTTCGTTGAATTTGCCGTATTCCCCGGTCACGGTGGCGTCGGAGTTATCGAAAACCAGCTCAATGGAGGCCTGGGCCACCGGCTTGCGCGCATTGGAGCCATTGAAGATGACGTCAGCCATGGACTCGCCACGCAGGTGCTTGGCGGAGGACTCCCCCATCACCCAGCGAACCGCATCAATGATATTGGACTTCCCACACCCGTTGGGCCCCACCACAGCGGTGAGGTTTTCCGGGAAATTGGTGGTGGTAGGGTCCACGAAGGACTTGAACCCGGCCAGTTTTATGGATTTCAGTCGCATAGTGTCTGCTTAACTCGGGCCAACAGGCCAAAAATTGGGCAAAAACAAGGGTTTTCACCGCCCCCTGAAGCGATTACGGCGCACCTGGGCACTAAAAGGGCTAAGTCTAGCGACAACCGCAGTCGAATTCATCAGGCACAATACCGATTAAGGCCGCGGCACGCTTCATGCGGCAAGTAACACGCCGCAAACCCGGACACGTTTTACGGCATTTGATGTTTTCAGGGCCTCGGCAACGGCGCGGGTTGCGGTCTTGCTCCTGCCTGAAACGCCCTTTCCCCGCCGAGGCTCGGATTCGGAACGTCTACGGCAAAACCTCCCAACATCTCTCGCTTTCCCGTGCCGCAGAGGGCTGCAGCTCGCAACGTGTCTGCACCCTGTGCAGCGAGGAGCACCACAGGTAACATTCGGCACAACCTGTGTCCGTGTTGCTGCGTGCAGCATGTTGCATGAAGCGTCTCTTTTAAAAGGATTGCCCGTGTCCCAGATCGCCGATGCCATTGCCTACCTGACCCGCAGCCTGAAACTGGCCCGCAGCCCGGAGCTGCGGCGCTATGTGATCATCCCGCTGATCTTCAATATCCTGGTATTTGGTGGCCTGTACTGGCTCAGCGGCAGCTGGATTGCCGGCTGGATCACCGCCGCCACCGCAGACTGGGCACTGACCGGGTTCTGGAGCTTCCTCAATGGCGCCCTGCACTTCCTGGTCGATGCGGCGGTGGTGCTGGTGTGGATTCTTCTGCTGGGCCTGTTCGCCAGCGTGTTTTCCATCGGCGTCCAGCTGATTGCCGCACCGTTCATGGGCTTTCTGGCCGAGAAAGTGGATATCCAGATTACCGGCCACCCCATGAACGACGAATCCATCCCCGCCATGATCGTGCGCACCTTCAAGCGCGAACTGCGTAAAACCTGGTACTGGCTGTGGCGCGCTGTTCTGATTCTGTTTGTGGTCGGGGTGATTTACTTTATCCCGGTGATCAACGTGCTGGCATCCGCTATCTGGTTCCTGTGGTCCGGCTGGCTGCTGGGCATGCAGTACATCGATTTCGGCGCCGACAACCGTCAGGTGCCATTTGAGGTGATGCTGGAACGGCTGAAAGAAAAACGCTGGCTGGTGCTGACCTTCGGCGCCATCGTCATGGCCCTGACCATGATCCCGCTGGTGAACCTGTTCATCATGCCGGTGGCGGTGATTGCCGGGACGCTGATCTGGGTGGAGCAGCTGGCACCGCAACCGCAGGATCAGAAGACCCCCATCTAACTCTCTACAAGGCCGCTGTAGGAGCGCCTCTCGAGGCGCGAATCCGAGCCTAGGCGAGGAAATGGAGGCGGATGCACCCGATCTTTCTAGAGGGGTTGGCGATTAGGTATATTCCTGATCACCCTGCGGGCAATTTCCTTGCTGCGCAAGGTTCGCGCCCCAAGCGGCGTTATTCGCTTCGCTCACCCCTTCCGGGGCCGCCCAGCGTGCGTTACTCCGCTCCGCTACGTTCCTACAGCGGCCTTGTAGAAACGTTTACCGCATAAATCCAAGCTCTCTGAGCTGGTGAATTTTGTCGCGAGTGGCTGCGGCGTCCTCGAATTCCAGGTTCTTGGCATGCTCCATCATCTTCGCTTCCAGTTCCTTGATTTCCTTGGCCACCTGCGCCGGTGAGCGGGCCTCCAGATAATCCGCACCGGACTCTGCCACCTTCTTCTCGCCCTTGTACTTGCGATCGAAACGGCTACCGCCGCTGTCATCCATGATGTCGCGGATTTTCTTGTTAAGGGCCTGCGGGGTGATACCGTTGGCCTTGTTGAAGGCTTCCTGCTTCTCGCGGCGACGGTCCGTTTCGTCAATGGCCCGCTCCATGGAACCGGTCATTTTGTCCGCGTAGAGAATCGCACGGCCATCCACGTTCCGTGCCGCCCGGCCAATCGTCTGGATCAATGAACGGTCGGAGCGCAGAAAGCCCTCCTTGTCCGCATCCAGAATCGCCACCAGCGCCACTTCCGGCATATCCAGGCCTTCACGCAGCAGGTTGATCCCCACCAGCACGTCGAACTTGCCCAAACGCAAATCGCGGATAATTTCCACCCGCTCCACCGTATCGATATCGGAATGCAGGTAACGCACGCGGATGCCGTGCTCATTGAGGTATTCGGTGAGGTCTTCCGCCATGCGTTTGGTCAGCGTGGTGACCAGCACTCGCTGCTCTTTGGCAATGCACTCCTTGGCTTCACCCAGCAGATCGTCCACCTGAGTGGTCGCCGGGCGGATCTCGATCTTCGGGTCCACCAGGCCGGTGGGCCGCACCACTTGCTCCACCACCTGCCCCGCATATTTCTGCTCGTAGGGTCCCGGCGTGGCAGACACAAACACCATTTGCGGCGCCAGCAGCTCCCATTCCTCGAATTTCAGCGGCCGGTTATCCATGGCCGAGGGTAAGCGGAACCCGAAACTCACCAGGGTTTCCTTACGAGAGCGGTCGCCTTTGTACATGGCGCCCAGCTGCGGGATGGTCACGTGGGACTCATCGGCAATCAGCAGCGCATTCTCCGGCAGGTAGTCAAACAGAGTCGGCGGGGCATCACCCGGTGCCCGACCGGAGAACAGCCGGGAATAGTTTTCCACCCCGTTGCAGTAACCCAGCTCCTGCAGCATCTCGATATCGAACCGGGTGCGCTGCTCCAGCCGCTGGGCTTCCACCAGCTTGTTCTGTTCCTTGAGCTCCGCCAACCGCTCGGTGAGTTCTTCCTTGATCATCTCCACCGCCTTGAGCACCGTTTCCCGGGGCGTGACGTAATGGCTCTTGGGGTAGATGGTGGTGCGTCCGATGCGGCGGATTACCTCGCCAGTGAGCGGATCAAAGATGCTGATGGACTCCACTTCGTCATCGAACAACTCGATACGTACCGCCTCTTTTTCTTCTTCCGCCGGAAAGATATCGATCACATCCCCGCGCACCCGGTAGGTGGCACGGCGGAAATCCATTTCGTTGCGGGTGTACTGCAGCTCTGCCAAACGCCGCAGCAGCTCACGCTGATCAATATGATCGCCCCGCACCAGATGCAGCACCATGGCGTGGTAACTGGCCGGGTCACCCAGACCGTAAATGGCGGAAACCGTGGCCACGATAATGGTGTCCGGGCGCTCCAGAATGGCCTTGGTGGCCGACAGCCGCATCTGCTCGATCTGCTCATTCACCGAGGCATCCTTCTCAATGAAGGTATCAGAACTGGGCACGTAGGCTTCCGGCTGGTAGTAGTCGTAATAGGAAACGAAGTACTCCACCGCGTTTTCCGGGAAGAACTCCCGGAATTCCCCATACAACTGGGCCGCCAGCGTCTTGTTGGGCGCCATGATGATAGTGGGCCGGCCGGTCTGCTGGATCACATTGGCCATGGTGAAAGTCTTGCCCGACCCGGTGACCCCCAGCAGCGTCTGATGACCCAAGCCGTCATCGATACCCTCAATCAGCTGTGCAATGGCCGTGGGCTGGTCACCAGCAGGCTGGTAATCGGAATGGAGCTTGAAGAGGCTTTCGGACATGGGGTCTTCCTGATGACTATCCTTCCCCGCCGGGAAGGCAGCAAAATCATGGTTTAAAAATCGAGACGTAGTGTAACAGAGCCGGCGTGAATGCGCGGCAGAACAACAACGCCAGAAACACCGGATTCCCCTGTAGGAGTTCCTCTCGAGGGACGAACCGCGCGCAGCGCGAAACGCCCAAAGGGCGAAGGTTTTGGATGATGACAGAGTGTCCGGCCGCTATTCACCTGGCCTGAAAGGCCCTGCGCAGATTCGTCCCCTGGAAGGGAACTCCTACAGCGGCTTTGTAGAGAGCTCGAGCCCAACAAGCCAGCGCTGGTTGAGCCCCCCACCCTCCGTCCCCCACAAGGAAATACGGGACATTCACTGCCTGATCCGGTAAAATGCACGCCCCTTTCTGCGTCGATCCTGCGTCAAAAGCGCAACCATTCGACTCTCTAGATGAACGAGGAGTGCATGTCCGATATCAGCCTTTCCGACCGCGTACAACGCATCAAGCCGTCTCCCACCCTTGCCATCACCGCCAAAGCCGGTGAATTGCGCGCACAGGGTAAAGACATTATTGGGCTGGGTGCCGGTGAGCCGGATTTCGATACGCCGGATCATATTAAAGACGCCGCCATTGAAGCAATCAAAGCCGGCAAAACCAAATATACCCCGGTAGACGGCACTCCCGGCCTGAAAAAAGCCATTATCGACAAGTTCCAGCGCGATAACGGCCTGTCCTACGAGCCCGGCCAGGTGCTGGTCTCCAGCGGTGGCAAGCAGAGCTTCTTCAACATGGCCCTGGCCCTGCTGAATGACGGTGACGAAGCCATCATCCCCGCGCCTTACTGGGTAAGCTACCCGGACATGGTGCTGGTTGCCGGCGGCGTACCAAAAATCCTCGAAACGGACGTAAACAGCCGCTTCAAGATCACCCCGGAACAGCTGGAAGCGGCGATTACGCCGAAAACCCGCCTGTTCGTAATCAACAGCCCCTCCAACCCTTCCGGCATGGCCTATTCCCTGGAAGAACTGGCCGCTCTGGGCGAAGTGCTGAAAAAACACCCGAACATCATCGTCGCCACCGACGACATGTACGAGCATATCCTGTGGACCGGCAAGCCGTTCATCAACATCGTCAATGCTACCCCGGAGCTGTACGACCGCACCGTGGTCATGAATGGTGTCTCCAAGGCCTACTCCATGACCGGCTGGCGCATCGGCTACGCGGCCGGCCCGCAGAAGCTGATTGCAGCCATGAAGAAGGTCCAGTCCCAGTCCACCTCCAACCCGGCCTCCATCAGCCAGGCTGCCGCCGAAGCCGCGCTGGCTGGCGATCAGGGTTGCGTGGACGAGATGGTCAAAGCGTTCAAGGAACGTCACGACTACCTCACCGCCGCACTGGATGCCCTGCCAGGCGTGAAATGTGCCAAAGGTGACGGCACTTTCTATGCCTTCCCGGATTTCTCCGAAGCCATTGCCAACATGGATGGCGTGGAATCCGACACCGACCTGGCCACCCTGCTGCTGGAAACGGCAGAAGTAGCGCTGGTCCCCGGTTCCGCCTTCGGCGCACCGGGCTGCATGCGCCTGTCTTTCGCCGTCGGCATGGATACCCTGAAAGAAGCCATCCGCCGGATTGAGCAAGCATTGGCTAAATAAGCAACAAACGCACCCCCGGGGTGTTGACGACCCCGGGAGGCGTCACTAATATACGCGCCTCAAGACATTCCGCCTTAGCTCAGTTGGTAGAGCAAATGACTGTTAATCATTGGGTCGCTGGTTCGAGCCCAGCAGGCGGAGCCAAATAAGAAAAGGGCTTATCCACACGGGTAAGCCCTTTTTCTTTGCCCAATGATTGGCCGCCCTGCGGTCGACGGTTAATCATTGGCGAATTCAGTTGAATCCGCCTAGTTCGAGCCCAGCAGGCGGAGCCAAATAAGAAAAGGGCTTATCCACACGGGTAAGCCCTTTTTCTTTGCCCAATGATTGGCCGCCCTGCGGTCGACGGTTAATCATTGGCGAATTCAGTTGAATCCGCCTAGTTCGAGCCCAGCAGGCGGAGCCAAATAAGGAAAGCCCGGTATCGCAAGGTACCGGGCTTTTTCTTTGCCCAATGACTGGCTGTCCTGCGGTCGCCTGGGACCGTAACCTGCTACACCCCACTCCCAAAACTTCGGGGAGGCAGTGGGAAGCGATGCCTGCATCGCGAAGAAACTGACACCGTACCGACCTTCAGAATTGCGCCAAAGAGAATAGCACAGCGCCCTCAGACAGGCCCTCCCTATACCCATATAGTTTAGCGCCAACTCCCACTCCTCAGCCCGATTTCCCTCTGCCACGGGAAAGTGAGAAAATCCGCCGCCAGTGTGAACTACAGGTCTGACATGGATAACAAACCACGCATAGGCTTCATCATTACCAAGGCAGAGACCGGTGGCGCCCAGCGATGGACTCTTGACCAGATTCGCCTTCTGCAGGATGACATCCACCCTTTCCTCATCACTGGGGAAAACCAATGGTTGGCACGAACCCTGGGAGCACTGTCACCCCTAATTCTCCCGGACCTGCTTAGGCAGATGCCCAGCCCAACTGGACTAATGCGCCTGCGCCGCTACCTTCTGGATAACAGCATTTCAGTTCTGGTCGCCAGCTCGGCAAATGCGGGTGTCTATGCCAGGCTGGTGAAGCTGTTTATTCCACGCTTGAGGGTCATCTATGTTTCCCATGGTTGGTCCTCGATTTACAACGGAGGCAAGCTGGAGAGCATCTACACCCTTGCGGAACGCTTGCTCTCAACCCTGACCGATCTGGTGATCAACGTCTCTAACGCAGACGCCAGCAAATGCAGTGAAAAGCTAAATATCCCGCCAGGCAAAACCATCACACTGACCAATCGAACCCCCAAACCGACAAGACTGCCTGCAAACCTGCCGCCAAAACCGGTAAAGTTGCTGTTTTTAGGCAGATTGGCGCACCCCAAACGCCCGGACCTTCTGATTGATGCCGTTTCCTGCTTTTCAAAAGAGGAAGTGACACTCACGGTTATCGGCTCCGGGGCTGCTCAAAAGGAAATGCAGGCAAACGCGCCCAACAATGTTTTTTTCGCCGGTGAGGTCCAGGCATTTGATCAATTTCATCTTTATCATGCACTTTGCCTCATCTCCGACAGCGAAGGGCTTCCCATGTCCGCCCTTGAGGCCAAAGCACATGGGTTGCCACTGTTACTGAGCGATGTGGGCGGATGTCATGAACTGGTTGGCGCCGGAAACGGCATTCTGTGTAACAACACACTCGAATCAGTCCGACACAGCATTGATCAACTGATCGCCAATATTGACGACATGCAGTCCGCCGCCAGGGCATCCGCATCGGATGCATGGCTAGAGCCGACAAAATCAGACTACTTAAGCGCTTATCTAGGCGCAGAATCAGGCATTTGAACCCATGAATTCACACTTCATTCCGATAAATCCGGCACGCCACAACCGCCTCCACGAGCGGCTGCTACTCAATCCCGTGACGGGCCACATTACGGGGCTGGCCATTACCCTGTTCTGCGCACAGCTTTTTGCCCACGGATCGATCTCAATCCCCCACGATCCCAACCAGCAACTATCGCTAATAACCCTGGCAACGATTTACATCTTTAATGCACTCCTGATAAAAAAGATTGTTCGCTTCCCGGGTGGCCGCGGCTTTTCCTACAACGCCAGCATCACCCTGGCCCTGATTGCCTCGGCCATGCTGGTAAT
>NZ_LWFX01001239.1:0-3868 GCF_001635175.1 Alcanivorax sp. HI0083
TCGCCACCTGATCGCCATCTTTACCTTCTATCATCACCCGCACCAATGGCTCCGTGCCGGAAGGCCACAAAAGCACACGGCCATTGCCTGCCAACCGCTCCTCGACGCTGGCCATCGCCGCCTGCACGTCCGAATGCTCCATAAAACCATCGCGGTTGGGGCCACGCACATTGATCATCTGCTGGGGCAACATGACAACATCAGCCACGGCATCCGCCAAACTTTCACTCCGGCGGGACAAGGCTGCCAGCACCTGCAGGGCCGACACGGTGCCATCACCGGTGGAAGTGCAATCCAGGCACACCAGGTGCCCGGAAGATTCGCCACCAATACTCCAGCCACGCTTATCCAGCTGCTCCATGACGTAACGATCACCGACCTTGGCACGCACAAATTCAATACCTTCAGCCTTCAGTGCCAGCTCCAGCCCGAAATTGGACATGAGAGTGCCAACCACGCCTGCCATTTTTGCACCATTGTCCTTGCGGTCTCGAGCCACCACGAACAGCAGCTGGTCACCATCCACCAGATTGCCCGCATGATCCACCATCAGCAGCCGGTCTGCGTCACCATCCAGCGCCACCCCCAGATCCGCCTTTTCTTCCAGCACTCTGCGCTGCAGAGCCTCAGGGTGTGTGGAGCCGCAATCGCGATTGATATTGAAACCGTCGGGCTGGTTAGCCATTGGCACCACCGTTGCGCCCAGCTCTTCAAACACATCCGGCGCGATGTGGTAGGCCGCACCATTGGCCGTATCAACCACAATTTTCATGCCGCTGAGATCCAGCCCCGGCACAGTGCTTTTGCAAAACTCGATGTAGCGGCCACGGGCGTCATCAATGCGGCGCACCTTGCCGATCTGGTCCGTGGACACCACGGAAATTTCTTCGTCCAGCAGACGCTCAATTTCCAGTTCGATCTCGTCATTGAGCTTGCGGCCATCTGCGCCGAAAAACTTGATACCGTTATCCGTATAGGGGTTATGGGATGCGGAAATAACGATGCCCGCCTGGGCCGACAAGGTACGGGTCAGATAGGCAATCCCCGGCGTGGGTAACGGCCCCAGCAGGCGCACATCCACCCCGGCAGCGGAAATCCCTGCCTCCAGGGCCGATTCGAACATGTAGCCGGAAATACGGGTATCCTTGCCGATCAAAATCTTGCTGCCGCCCCGTGCGGCCAGCACCTTGCCTGCCGCCCAACCCAACTTGAGCACAAAATCCGGTGTGATAGGAAACTCCCCCACCGTGCCGCGCACCCCATCAGTGCCGAAATATTTGCGCGTCATGACAACTCCTTTTGTGATTCTCTGACCGCATGGGCAAAACGCACCACATCCACGGTTTCTTTGACATCGTGGGCACGCACGATCATCGCGCCGCGCTCCACACACATAACGGCCGCCGCCAGACTGCCAGACAACCGTTCACTCACATCACGGCCAAGCACTTTACCGAACAGGGACTTACGCGATACACCAATCAAGACCGGCAACGCCAACGCCTGCAACTCAGTCATTTCCTGCATAAGCTGCAAATTATGCGACACGGTTTTCGCGAAGCCGAACCCCGGATCCACCAACAAACGCTCGCGGGTCATACCTGCCCGTTCGCAGGCCGCGATCCGCTCACGCAGAAACGCCATCACCTCGGCGGTCACATCATCGTAATGGGGGTTATCCTGCATGCTGCCGGGCTCTCCCTGCATATGCATCAGGCAGACCGGGAGCTGACTGGCTGCCGCCGCCTGCATGGCACCGGGGCGGCGCAAGGAACGCACGTCATTGATGAGGCCGGCGCCGACCTCTGCACTGTCACGGATCACCGCCGCCGTACTGGTATCCACGGACACCAACGCATCGAGCTCATTGCTTAACGCCTCGACAATGGGAACCACCCGATCCAGCTCTTCCTGTTCAGACACCGCCGCCGCCCCCGGACGAGTGGACTCGCCACCCACATCGAGAATCGCGGCGCCGTCACGCAACATCTGCTCCGCCTGGCGCAGCGCCGCATCACGCTCGGTGTAACGACCACCGTCGGAAAAGGAGTCGGGGGTCACATTGAGGATCCCCATAACGACAGGCGCGGACAGGTCTAGTGTCCGCGCCCCACAGCTAAGCGTTGTTGGATGCATCATGAATCAGTGCGTGTTGGCAGGCCCACCAATGGGGTCGTCACCGGACGGCTGATCACCATCGCCGGAGGCGGCGGCACCGTTACCCGGACCCTGATCACGCCAGTCTTTTGGTGGGCGAGGCTTATGGCCGCCCATGATGTCATCGATCTGCGCCGCATCAATGGTTTCGTACTGCATCAACGCATCCGCCATCAGGTCCAGCTTGTCGCGGTTGTCTTCC
Source organism: Alcanivorax sp. HI0083 (assembly GCF_001635175.1). Lineage (NCBI taxonomy): Bacteria > Pseudomonadati > Pseudomonadota > Gammaproteobacteria > Oceanospirillales > Alcanivoracaceae > Alcanivorax > Alcanivorax sp. HI0083. The sequence goes on from NZ_LWFX01001239.1 coordinate 2,360, forward strand.
AGGATCTGCTTGGCGCGCCCGTAACAGCCATCGATGATGGCCCGCACTTCACGGTCGATTTCTTCTGCAGTCTGCTCGGACATATGCTTGCGCTGCCCCACCTGCTTGCCAAGGAAGACTTCGCCCTCTTCTTCCTCATAAGCCAGCGGACCCATTTTCTCGCTCAGACCCCACTTGGTGACCATGGCACGGGCCAGCTTGGTAGCACGTTCGATATCGTTGGACGCCCCGGTGGTTACACCGTCAAAGCCCAGGGTCATTTCTTCCGCGATACGACCACCAAACAGGGAGCAGATCGAGGATTCCAGACCACGCTTGGACTGGGAGTACTTGTCTTCTTCCGGCAAGTACATGGTGACACCCAACGCTCGACCGCGGGGAATAATGCTCACCTTGTAAACCGGATCATGCTCTGGCACCAAACGCCCCACAATAGCGTGGCCCGCTTCGTGGAAGGCGGTGTTCAGCTTTTCTTTTTCGTTCATCACCATGGAGCGACGCTCGGCGCCCATCAGGATCTTGTCCTTGGCTTTCTCAAACTCTTCCATGGACACCATTCGCTTGTTGGCGCGAGCGGCGAACAATGCAGCTTCGTTGACCAGATTGGCCAGGTCCGCACCGGAGAACCCGGGCGTACCCCGCGCAATCAACGCTGGCTCCACATCATCCGAAATCGGCACCTGACGCATGTGCACCTTGAGCACATGCTCACGGCCACGGATATCCGGCAGCGGCACCGTCACCTGGCGATCAAAACGGCCAGGGCGCAGCAACGCCGGGTCCAGCACGTCCGGGCGGTTGGTGGCGGCAATCACGATAATGCCTTCGTTGCCATCAAAACCGTCCATTTCCACCAGCAGCTGGTTCAGGGTCTGTTCACGCTCATCGTGACCGCCACCGACGCCGGCCCCACGGGAGCGGCCCACCGCATCGATTTCGTCGATGAAGATGATGCAAGGGGAATGCTTTTTGGCCTGCTCAAACATGTCACGGACACGGCTGGCGCCGACACCCACAAACATTTCCACAAAGTCCGAACCGGAAATGCTGAAGAACGGCACCTTGGCCTCGCCTGCAATGGCCTTGGCCAGCAGGGTCTTACCGGTACCCGGCGAGCCCACCATCAGCACACCGCGGGGAATCTTGCCGCCCAGGCGCTGGAATTTAGCCGGATCACGCAGAAACTCCACCAGTTCCTGCACTTCTTCCTTGGCTTCTTCCACGCCCGCCACATCGGCAAAGGTGGTCTTGATCTGGTCTTCGCCCAGTAACTTGGCCTTGGACTTGCCGAATGTCATCGGCCCGCCGCCGCCACGGCCGCCGCCCTGCATCTGGCGCATAAAGAAGATAAAGATGGCCAGAATCAGCAGAATGGGCAGTACGGACAGGAACAGCTGGGTCAGAAAGCCCTGACGCTGGGGCTCCAGGCCCACCACGTTTACATCATTCTGGATCAGCGTGGGCATCAGATTGGTGTCCAGCGTCGGCGGTTTCACCGTGCGGAACTGG
>NZ_LWFX01001240.1:0-4897 GCF_001635175.1 Alcanivorax sp. HI0083
AACCTTTGGGGTGAATGGGTATGGGGATCTGGGGCGTGAGGCGGCCTGCCTGGCGGAGGCCTTCGGCATGACGGTGCAGGTAGCTGAATCGTTTCAGGCCGGGGGGAATCAGTCTGGCCGGGTGCCGATGGCGGCGCTGTTGCCGGCGGCGGATGTGATCAGCCTGCATTGCCCGTTAACACCGCAGACGGACAAGCTGGTGGATGCGGCGTTTCTGTCGCAGATGAAACCCGGTGCCTTGCTGCTCAATACCGCCCGCGGTGGTTTGGTTGATGAGCCGGCGCTGGCGGACGCGTTACGCAGTGGCCAGCTCGGTGGCGCGGGCCTGGATGTGCTCAGCAGCGAGCCGCCGCCGGCGGACCACCCGTTGCTTGTCGACGGCATCCCCAACCTGCTGATTACCCCGCACAACGCCTGGGGCACCCGCGAATCCCGGCAACGGGTGCTGGATGGCGTGGTAGAAAATATTCGGCAATGGCAGGCAGGCTCGCCCATTAACGTGGTGAGTTGAAAGTTCAAAGTGGAAAGTTAAAAAGCGCGGGATCGGCCCTTCATATCTTAAACTGTCGTGCCCGCGTGCAGCGCGGAGGTAAGGCGTCAACCGTTCCTCTTCGCCTTTACTTCGCGTTTCAACTTTAAACTTTAAACTCGCTCCTGCCTTTAACGCTTTTTCTTTAACCGGTTGGCGAGCATTTTATCCATGCCGCGAAACAGGGGTTGCGGCAGGCGCGTGACTGGCCCCGGTGCGGCGGCAAGCAGGACGCTGCCAAGCTTGCCCATGGGGCGGGCGATACGCGCCGGGCGTTTTTCGCAAGCTTCTACAATCCAGCCCGCCGCTTTTTCCACGTGCATCATTGGCATGTATTTATAAATAGCCGTGCGCGATGACATGGGGGTGCGCACCATGGGGAAGTACACCACGGTAGTGCTGATACCTTGATGGCCCATCTCCGCTTCCAGCGAGCGGGTGAAGGATTCCAGTGCGCTCTTGCTGGCCAGGTAGGCGGAAAACAGCGGAATGGGAATCTGCGTGGACAGGCTGGAAATATTCACCACATGGCCGTGGCCCTGCTGCGCAAAGCGGGGCAGGAATTGCAGGGTCATGGCCACGGCGCCGATATAGTTCAGCTGTATGGTGCGCTGGTAATCGTGCAGGCGGTCGAAAGATTGCTCGATGGGGCGGCGAATGGAATGAGCGGCGTTATTCACCAGCGCATCAATACGGGGGTGATCCTCAAGAATACGTGCCGCGCAGGCTTCAATGGCCGTGTTGTCGCTGAGGTCGCAGGGGTAGATAAAGGCGGTGCCGCCCTGTTCCTGAATGGTTTGCTGAACCTCGCGAAGCTGCTCTTCCCGGCGTGCCACCAGGCACAGCGTGGCGCCTTTTCTTGCCATGATCCTGGCCGCTTCCGCGCCGATGCCACTGGAGGCGCCGGTGAGTACAATGGTCTGGCCTTTGAGTTTCATGCATACCCCTTGAATGCTGTGCGGTAAAAATACAGACCGTCGAGTCTGCCGTGTTCGGCATTAGGGGCCAAGGTCTAAAGGGGACGAAGATGTGGTTTCAGGACATTGTCACGTTGCCGGCGCAACGGCGCGGTTGCCATCTGGTAACGCGGGAGGTGGTAACTGCCTTGCCGGTGCTGGCGGAGATAGAGGTGGGCTTGCTGCATCTGTTTATTCAGCATACCTCCGCCTCGCTGACCATCAATGAAAATGCTGACCCGGATGTGCGCGGGGATCTGGAGCGACACCTGAATGTGATGGTGCCGGAGAACGCGCCGTACTATGAGCATACCCTGGAAGGGCCGGATGATATGCCCGCGCATATCAAGAGCGTACTTATCGGCCCGTCGCTGACAATCCCGATCCGGGCCGGGCGGCTGGCGCTGGGGACCTGGCAGGGCATTTATCTGTGCGAGCACCGCGACCACGGTGGTGCACGGCGGGTCGTGGCGACCATTCAAGGGGAGTGAGCGGCGGGCGACAACGTTATCTACAAGGTTGCTGTAGGAGTGCCCTTCCAGGGCGCGAACCTTGCGAAGCAAGGAATTGCCCAAAGGGCGATCAGGACTTGCCGAACCTGACAGGTTTCTATAGGTGGACCTGACATTCTCTAAAAATTTTGCCGCCTCGCTGCGCTCCGTTCCTGCAGCGGCTTCGTATCGGATGACGGAAATGGCGTTACGCCATTTCCGCTATCGGCTGGCCGGTTATTCCGCAATCCATTGCAGGAATTCGCGGCGTTCTTCTGCGGTGGCCTGTTTCCACTGGGCTTTCAGGGTGTCCAGGTAGCTGGCTTCCGGGGCCACGGTGGTGCTCTTATTTGCGCTGGCAGCGGTGGCGCCGGCGGCGGCACCCGCTGCGGCCTGGGGGGCCACGCTGTTGGTGCTGGCGGTGGTGACTTCTTCACCGGTGATCGGGGCCAGGAAGCCGCGATTGAGGATCAGCCCGGATTCTTTGGCGTCTACTCGTTCGCCGGTCTTGGTGTTTTCCGCCCAGCCGTAGAAGCTGTCTTCCATGGCGCGGGCCTGTTCCACGTCTTGTGGGGTGTTGAAGCCCAGTTGCCATTGGTCGCCGCCCTTGCCGTCGATGACAAAGTTGGCCGGGTTGGTTTTCACGATTTCGTGGTTGTCTGCATCCAGCTGCCACAGCTCCTTGTAGTAAGCGAGGATTTCATAGCGACCGGGGGCCAGTTTCAGTTCCTTGAAATCGCTGGCGAAGAAGGTGTTCACACCTTCCACTTCCTTGCCGTTGATGGTGAACACTTCAATTTCGCTGGGTACCTTCACGGTGAGCACCTGGCTGTCGGCTTTGGCCGGGCCGTCGTACAGCTGGACTACCGGGCTGCGGGCACAGGCTGCCAGAAACAGGGTGCAGAGGGTGAGGGTAAGCAGGCGCAGGGACAACATGACTTCTCCTTGGGAGCGGGTTGAGGGGCGCGAGCCGGCCAGTCTGGCCGGCATCTGTGTCATTTATGTGACAAGTTGGGCCGGTGTGGCATCAGAATCCCCAGGTGTCGATCTTGCCAGGGGGCTGGTTGCGGTTCAGGGAGGTCAGGCCCCGGGCGCAGCGTACGATCCACCAGATGGTGATTACCACCATCAGCAGCCAGCCAATCAGGGCCAGGGTGGTGATGCCGGCGATGAACCAGTACAGCAAGCCGATCCAGAAGGTGCGGTACTGAAAACGAAAATGCTCGCGCAGTGGTGGCGCGGCGTCGCCGGCATGAAGGTGGGCAATGATAACGCCGACGATGGCCGTGAGCCCGCCGGTGATCAGGCCGACCAGGTGCAGGACGTAGACGATACGTGCCAGGCTGGCGGTGCTGGTGTTACTCATTGTTGGGCCTCTTTGGTGGCGGATGTGCTGGCGGGGGCACCCTTGGCGGGAGCCGGACTGCCGGTGGCATTACAGGCCTGGGTGCAGCCCTCCAGGGTTTCAAACGGCACGCTACCCTTGCAGCCGCCCCAGATAAAGGCCTGGCAGCTGCCGCTGTCGGCATCGTAGTAATAGCGCTGGAATGCGGCTTTGCACATGCCGGATTCCGGTGGCTGGGAGCAGGCATCCGGGAGTGCGGCGGTGCCGGGTTCCTGATTGTTCTGGCAGCCACTGAGCAGGGCGGCTGCGGCAATCAGGGCGGTAATGAGGGGAAGCAGCAGGAGTCGCATGGCAGTTCCTTTATGGGTTTCCGGTTCCCTCCGTGGGGCCGGGTATTCTCCGTTGCTGCTACTTTACCGGACTCTGAAAGCGGCGGTAACCGGTTCATGTTCTCGGTGGAAAATCTGCACTATNCTGGTGCTGTCAACGTGTTGCGCAGGGGAAGAGCGGTGAGACAAGGATTGCGGATTATCAGCCTGGTGGGCGGGCTGCTGGCGGTGCCGGCCTGGGCACAGGATGCTCAATACATGTTCCTGCAGGCTGGCAAGCTGCAACTGAATGATGAGGACACCACGGTGACCGCCAATGGCGCCACGCTGGATGGGGACTACGATGATCTGCCGTTCTTCACCGGCGGGGTGCAGAAGATTCTGGGTGGTGGCGACCGTTTCCGTTACGGCTATGAGGGCGGTGCGGTGATTAGCTGGCAGAACGATTCGGTGAATTATTCGGGGGTGGTGAATGGTGGCGCCACCGTGAATATCAAGGTGGACAACGAGATGTTTCTGTTTGGCACCATGTTGGGTGGTTACGGGGATATCAATTTCAGTGACCGAGCGCGGCTGTTTTTGTCCGGTGGCCCCATGTTGCTGATGGGCTCCCTGAAACAGGAGCAGGATCGGCCTTACCCCCAGCCGCTGAGTACGGCGGTGGTGGTTAACGGGGATGACCGGGATTTCAGTTTTGGCTATGGGGCTTACGCCTCGCTGGGGCTGATCTTTTCCGTGGGTAGCACATCCGAGTTTGGATTTGTGGTGCGCGAACAAACGGTAGAGATGGACTTTAACGATGCCATCGCGGATTTTCCCTACGATGGTACCCAGTACATGCTGAGCTTTGGCTACCGGATGTAGTGACGCGTTTTCTACGGAGTTGCTGTAGGAGCTTGCTTGCAAGCGAATGCCGGCTTTGATCTGGCCAACCCGGTTCGCCTGCAAGCAGCCTCCTACAATGATCAACAGCCTGTTGAGAGCCGAGCGCAGCGAATAAACGCCTTCCAGGGTGCGAACCGCACAGCGTTCGCAGTACGATCCATCTTCTTACCAACTTCAAGCCTGTCTGCCGAGGGTGGAACCTGGGCGCTTGCCGCCTCGCTGCGCTCGGTTCGTCCCCTGGAAGGGAACTCCTACAGGGGGCGAATGGAACGCAGCGAGAATGTTTTGTGCCGGGTGGGCCAAAGGGGGGCACGAGCCGGGCGTTGTGACCGTTAATCCGCCCGCATGTGTTTCTGATCCCG
>NZ_LWFX01001241.1:0-5661 GCF_001635175.1 Alcanivorax sp. HI0083
AGAGCGCCACTGGCTGGGCGTCATGCCCATCCAGCCCTTGAACGCACGGGTAAAATTGGCCGGGTCGGCAAAGCCCAGTAGCTCGCTGATACGCTGAATTTCCATATCGGAACTGGCCAGCAGGTGGCGGCTGTCCCGGTATCGGGCTTCTTCCAGCAACGACTGGAACCCCTGCCCCCGTTCCTGCAACCGGCGCCGCAACGTGCGGGGCGTCAGATGCAGACGCTCGGCAAGCTGCTCCGGGGCCGGATAGCCGTGCGCACCCAGCACCAAAAGCTCACGCACCTGACGCAGCAAGGTATCACCGGGGGCCATCAAGGCGCTTTCCCGCTCACACTGGGCAAGGGCATGACTCAGCGCTTCCGGATTGGCGGTAGGCAGCGGGCTATCCAGCCACTGCACCGCTTCCGGCGCCCAGATGCCTGCCCGTGCCTGGCGATAACGCACAGGCACCGCCGCGTCATCCATGGCACGGCCAGAGGTTGGCGGCTCGCCCTGCAGCCAGATTTCCGGCACCAACGACAAGTCAGGGAGAATAAACTGCATGCCACTGGCCATGCTGCCCAGCATGGAACTGAGCAACACATCCCGCACCGCAGCGGGCAACACCACTTCCGGCACCAACTCGAAGAACAGACCGCCGCGCTCCTCCTTTACGCTGAGAACCACACTGCGGCCCCGCAGGTGCCAGAACCGCTCCAGCAGACCAATGGCCTCGCGGGCACTGCCCGCACACATAAGCACATAACCCAGGCTGCCATGGGCCGTGAGCGGCATTCGCTGCCCCACCTCCAGGCCAATGGCAGCGTCACCGGTCAGCGCGGCAGCGGCCGCAAACACCTGTACCGTCTCCTGCAGGGACACCCGCCCGGATGGGTCCTCCAGCAATGCTGCCGGCACCCCCGCAGTGGACAGCAAGGTCTCGCGGGAGACACCTCGCTGCGTCGCCACCTCCACAAACATGCGCACATAGGTCACCGCCAGGCTGCGCTGGCGGGCCCAGTCAGGGAAACGGCTCCAGTCGATCAGGGTGAAGGATTCAGACAATTTGGCCACCAATGACAAGTGCTTTGTCCGCCCAGCATCTCACGCACTCCTGGTGCTCACCAGTACCATATGGGCCAAGCGTCAACGTATCCTTTTCGCCAGGAGGCTCAAAATGAATGCACCGGCAAAACAGCTTCATAACAATCCGACCGCTGCCCGCCCGACCATGGTTATCCCCACCGTCCGCCAGCCGGACTTCGACCTGGCGGACGATGTGCCCAAATACTGGTGGGATAATGACCCGCTAAAAACCCTGTTGCTGGGCGCCCTGTCCGCCAGCTTCCCCGCCGGGGAGCGATTCTTCATTGATTCCGTGCGACATTATCAGGACCGCATTAGCGATCCGGAGCTGAAGAAAGCCGTGCGTGCCTTTATCGGCCAGGAAGCCCACCACTCCAAGGAACACAAGCTGCTCAATGGCTATCTGGAAGAACGGGGCGTCGGCCTTGGCCGTCTGGATCGTGAAATTCAGGGCTTCATGGACTGGATGCGCAAGAACCTGTCACCGGAGCGGCAACTGGCGCATACCGTGGCCGTGGAGCATTTCACCGCACTGATGGCGGAAGAATTCCTGCTCAAATATGACGCCCTGGATGAAATGGACCCGCGCATGGCACCGATCTGGGCCTGGCATGCCATTGAAGAATCCGAGCACAAGGCCGTGGCGTTTGATGTGTACAAGCACATCGGCGGCAGCGAATTCACCCGCGTCACCGAGATGGCACTGGTGAGCGTTCTATTCCCGCTGTTTTCTACCCTGCATCTGACGCAACTTATGAAGGAACAGGGCGAGCTGACCAATGTGAAGTCCTGGCTCGGCGGCCTGAACTACATGTGGGGCAAACCCGGCGTGTTCCGCAAGCTGCTACCGTCCTACTTCAAGTTCTACAGCCCGCGCTTCCACCCGTGGCAACACGATGCCCGCGATCTGGTGGAAAAGGCGAAGAAAAAATGGCTGGGTGACTGGGCCTGATATCTGCTTTGCCGAATGCCAAACGCCGGATGCCGGACGCTTAAAATCACAAACCCGGAAAGGGTTGCATGGTGAGACAAAGCGACAAGGCTGCTGACTTAAATCCAGGCACTACGGGCATTAACTTGAAGCAGGATCAGAGGTGACGAAGCGCCTTCGCGCTTCGTCCATTGTAAAATAGCGGCAACGATCTATTTTTTGGGGCCAGGCTGCAGAGTCACTGGTTGGGCCAGTGCATCGGTGGCCTCTGGCGGCTTGTCGTCCAGATTCTTTTTCGCCCCGCAGGCCACACATTCCATCCACTGGCTGTCGCCATCGATAATGCGCTGGATCTTGTCCATCTGCCCACATTCCGGACAGGTTGCCCCGGCAATAAACTGGCGTTTCATAACATCCCTCCGCTTAACGAAGAACGCCCGATGCCGGACGCATTGTCGTCAGGCATCGGGCGTCCGGCATCAAGCGTTTTATCCATTAATCCCGCAATGGCGAAGCAGCGGTTCCACGCTGGGCTCGCGGCCACGGAACGCCTTGAATAGCTCCATGGGTTCACGGCTACCGCCCTTGGCGAGAATTTCCGTGCGGAACGCGCGGCCGGTTTCTTCGTTGAACTCGCCTTCTTCTTCAAAGCGGGAATAGGCATCTGCCGATAGGACTTCTGCCCACTTGTAGCTGTAGTAACCCGCCGCATAACCGCCGGCAAAAATATGCCCGAAGCTGTTGGGGAAACGGTTAAAGGCGGGCGGTTGAATAACCGCCACCTGTTCGCGCACTTCATTCAATACCTGATAAATATTCAGGCCCGGTTGATACTCCGCGTGGATTCGCATATCGAACAGGGAAAATTCGATTTGCCGCACCATCTGCATAGCACCCTGAAAGTTTTTCGCGGCGAGCATCTTTTCCAGTTTTTCTTTTGGTAGCGGCTCACCGGTTTGGTAATGGCCGGAAATCAGCGCGATGCCTTCCTCGGTCCAGCACCAGTTTTCCAGAAACTGGCTGGGCAGTTCCACCGCATCCCAGGCCACACCATTAATTCCGGAAATACCGGACACATCCTGCTCGGTCAGCATGTGGTGCAGGCCATGGCCAAACTCGTGGAACAGGGTGACCACTTCGTCGTGGGTCAACAGGCCCGGCTTGCCACCGGCTGGCGGTGCAAAGTTACAGGTCAGGTAGGCAACCGGGGTTTGCAGGCTGCCGTCGGGCTGGCGGCGACGAATACGCGCATCGTCCATCCAGGCGCCACCGCGTTTCCCGGTGCGGGCATACATGTCCAGATAGAAAGCCGCTCGGACACTGCCATCATCATCCACCAATTCGTAGAAGCGCACATCATCATGCCAGGTATCCACATCCGTGCGTTGTTTAAACTGAATGCCGAACAATTTTCCGACCACAGAAAACATGCCATTGATCACCGTGTCCGCCGGAAACCAGGGACGCAGCTCTTCTTCGGAAATATCGTAGCGTGCTTCACGCAAACGTTCGCTCCAGAAACCGATATCCCAGGGGTTTAAATCACCGGCGCCTTGCTCCGCCGCAAAGGCTTTCAGTTCTGCCAGCTCCTGTTCCGCCTGGGGCTTGGCGCGACGGGCCAGGTCTTCGAGAAACTGTACGACCTCATTCACATCCCGCGCCATTTTGGTGGCCAGGGATTCTTCCGCGTAATTGGCGAAGCCCAGCAATTGAGCCTGCTTGTGCCGCAGCGCAAGGATCTCATCCATGATCGCCGCATTATCAAACTGGCCCGCCTGCGGCCCCTGATCAGAAGCCTTGGTGGTCCAGGCGGTGTACATTTCCTTGCGCAATTCTGCGTTTTTACAGTGGCTCATCACCGCAATAAATACCGGGGCATCCAGGGTCAGTAGCCAGCCGTCTTTTTCGTCGGCTTTGGCGCGATCAGCAGCACCGGCCTTGGCGCTGTCGGGCAAGCCATCGAGTTCGTTTTCATCGGTGATGTGCTTGCTCCACGCCTGGGTAGCATCAAGGGCGTTGTCCGAGAATTTACTGGTCAGTTCAGACAAGCGCTTGGAGTTCGCCATATATTGCGCTTTCTTTTCCTCCGGCAGATCCACCCCGGACAAACGAAAATCACGCAAGGTGTTGTCGATATCTTTCTGCTGGGCTTCGTTCAGTGTTAACCACTGTTCGCTGTCACGCAGCGCCTGATAGGCCGCACAAAGCGCCGCATTTTGTCCCACCTCAGTCCCGTATTCGCTAAGCAGGGGCAAGCAACTGTTGTAGGCATTGCGCAAGGCTTCATTCTGGGCCACAGCATTCAAATGCCCGGCCGGGCCGAAAGCCTTGCCAAGTCGGTCATCTTCCTGGTCCAGCGCCTGTACCAGATGCGCGTAGTCGAAGTTTCCCTCCGCCAGCACCTGCTCAATACGGGCACGGCCCTCTGCCACCAGCTGCTCCACGGCAGGAAGTACATGCTCGGGCTGGATCTGTGAAAAAGGAGGAAGTGCCGGGTAATCAATCAGCGGATTGTTGCTCATGGGTGTCCTGTCCTGCTCCGGGTTCAGCGTGTGTCTGCGCGGCTGGCAACCGATGGCGAGCGGTATCGTCCGGCTGCAACAGCGTCTGGAATATCAGCCACTTGCTTAGCAGAAAAACGCCAAGCAAGATCAATATGGCTATCAGTATACGAGCGGGCGTCTGCAAAAGGTGCCCCTGTAACCATGAATTTGAACTATCGAGTGTATCAGTGATGGGGATTCGCCGCTTTGAAGACAAGGCCCCGCAGTTGGGTAAACGGGTATATGTGGACGAGGACGCTACGGTGATCGGCGAGGTCACTCTGGGCGACGATTGTTCCGTGTGGCCGAAGGCGGTAATCCGTGGCGACATGCATGCCATCCGCATTGGCGCCCGGGTCAGCATTCAGGATAACGCAGTGCTGCACATTACCCACGACTCCACCTTCAACCCCGGCGGCTTCGGGCTGCAGATCGGCGACGATGTGACCCTCGCTCACCAGGCCATGCTGCACGGCTGCACCCTGGGCAACCGAGTCATGGTGGGCATGCAGGCGATCATCATGGACGGCGCCATCGTGGAAGACGATGTCATCGTCGCCGCCGGCTCCCTGGTCGGGCCGGGCAAACGTCTGGAAAGCGGCTATCTGTATCGCGGTCAACCCGCGCGACAGGTGCGTCCACTCACCGAGGAAGAGAAAGCCTTTTTGCCCTATGTGGCGGGGAATTATGTGCGCTTGAAAGACCGGTATTTGAAAAGCAGCAGCTAGCGACGAGCAGCTAGCTGCCAGAAAAACATTAAACCGGCCGTAGAAATCACCGATCTCAAGGAACTTTTCCGGTTTTGTCTGTTTTTTTTCGTAGCTCGTAGCTCGTAGCTCGTAGCTCGTAGCTCGTAGCTCAGATCTGCCACATGAAGGACATATTGCCGAAGCTGAAGGTGTCATCGCTGCTACGCAGGGGCGATGTGGAACTTTGCAGTGTCAGGGTGAACGAAAAACGGTCCCAGTGAACACCACCGCCCAACACTAACCCCAACACGCCATCGCGGGCTTCCACATCGTATTCTTCGGCATGGTGTTCCAGGTAGGAGTAACCGATGTATTCACCGAAGCTGGCCACAAACGCTTCCCAACCAAACCCGCTGCCATCGAACAGGCC
>NZ_LWFX01001242.1:0-4299 GCF_001635175.1 Alcanivorax sp. HI0083
CGTCCCATGGAAGTTGTTGGCATCCACGCCCCAGGCATACCCCAGCTCGCCCTGAAATCCCGCGTCCCATTGGAACTGGTGAAAGCGGCGGGCGTTAATAAAGTAAGCACCACCGATCAGGTCTGTTCCCAGCTGGTTATCCCAGCCCTGCGGTTCGGTGGAGCCGGTTACCTTGTGGACCAGTTTCTGGCTTTGCTCCGCCCCGGACTCCGGGCCGACCACACCCAGACGCACGCCGTAACCAAACAGGCTGTCGCCGTTCCAGCTGAACAAACCCATCTCCAGACTGCTGTATCCCGCATAGGGCAAGTCCGCGTAATTGGGGGCGCTTTGGCTGATATCGCCCGGGGTGATCATGACCTGTTCCAGACTCAGCGTCAGGGCATGTTTCTCATCATCCAGGCTGATACCCGGCAAGGGTGACAACACGCCCGCCAGACCACAGGTAACACTGCCATTACTGTCGCAATGGTCATGGGCATCGCCCACCCAGCTAATTCGCACACCATTGGTGTACTGCCCATCAGCACCGACGAACAGGTCGTTNTCCCAGGAGAAACCCAGCGTGGAAGCCAGCACCGGCAGCGGTAAATAAACGCTTAATAACAGAACAAAACGCAGGGACATACTTCACCCAGTGATAACGGGCTCAAGAGCCCCGAGCACGTACGATACCGTCGAAACGTGATTAAAAACGCCAGCGGCGCTGCATCACCAGAAACGCAAACGACGCAGACCAGGTTATCAGTATCAAACCATTCAGCGCTTGCACCCCGGCAATCAAACGCAGGGTACCCACCGGGAACAGATCCCCCAGCCCCAGAGAGGTATAGCAAGCGGCAGAAAAATACAGGTGGTCAAGAAAGCTGCCGTTCACCGCCCCACCAATACCCATGGCGGTGTCCCCCACATCCAGCAGCAGGTACACCCAGGCATAGAGGCTGATTTCCACCATATGGGCCGCGAACATGGCGATAACAACCACCAGGATTTCACCCCGAAAATCCGGCCAACGTTTAAGCAGGCCAGACAGCCCCGCCAGCGTCCAGTAATGCAGGGTCACCGTGGTCAGCACCATGGCCAGGCTGACCACGGAGGCATACACCACTTCGTACATTACCGCGCCATCGCTCATGGCAGGCTAGCGCAACGAGGCCATGACAGGGGCCGTATCCGGGCGCCAGCCACGCCAGATCTCAAAGGCTTCGGCAGCCTGTTCAACAAGCATACCCAGCCCGTCCGCCGTGGCCGCCGCGCCTTGCTGCTTTGCCCAGCGCAGGAACGGTGTCGGCTCATTGCCATAGACCATGTCATAAGCCACCGCGCCCTCTGCCAACAAGCCATCCGGCAGCGCGGGCATCTCGCCTTGCAAACCGGCGGAGATGGCATTGATGACCAGATCGAACTGGCCCATGAGATTATCCAGGCCGCCGCCCAACACCGGCGGCCCTTCGCCTTTCATCACGTTGGCGGCCAGCGTTTCCGCTTTCTCTTTGCTTCGGTTGGCAATGCGCAACAAGGTGGGCTCTTCCGCCAGCAACGGCCCCAGCACACCGCGTACTGCCCCGCCTGCGCCCAGGATCAGCACCCGTTTTTTACGGATGCTCCAGCCCTGATTGTCGCAGATATCTTTCACCAGCCCGGCGCCATCGGTGTTATCGCCGTGCAACTGCTCGCCATCCCACCACAGGGTATTCACTGCACCGGCCTGGTCGGCTCGCTCGGTGATGGCATCGCACAATGCAAAAGCCTGTTCTTTGAAGGGTACCGTGACATTGGCGCCCAACCCGCCGGCATTCCGAAAAGCCTGAACCGCGCCGGCAAAATCATCCAACGGCGCTTCACGCTTTTCATACTGCACAGCGTCGCTACGCTGAGCGGCAAACGCATGGTGAATATCCGGCGAGCGGGAATGACTCACTGGATTGCCAAAAACACAATATAACCCAGCCTCTAACGCGGTTTTCTCAGCCGTCATACCCACTCCCGGTGAATCAAAAATTTCTGGTAAAGCTCAATCTCGGCACTGCCTGGCTCGGGGTGGTAATCGTAGTCCCATCGCACCAGCGGCGGCAGTGACATCAGGATGGACTCGGTACGTCCACCGGATTGCAGACCAAAAATCGTGCCGCGGTCGTAAACCAGATTGAACTCCACATAGCGGCCGCGACGGTACAGCTGGAACTGACGCTCGCGCTCGCCATAATCGTGGTCTTTACGGCGCGCCAGGATCGGCTGATAGGCGGGCACATAGGCATCGCCCACACTGCGCATCAGGGCAAAGCTGGTGTCGAAATCAAAGCGGTTCAGATCGTCAAAGAACAAGCCGCCCACACCACGGGGCTCATCCCGGTGCTTGAGATAAAAGTAGTCATCACACCAGGCTTTGAATTCCGGGTAGATCTCGCTACCGAACGGTTCACAGGCGTCGCGGGCCGTCTGGTGCCAATGCACAACGTCTTCTTCAAAACCATAGTAGGGTGTCAGATCGAAGCCGCCGCCAAACCACCACACCGGGTCTTCACCGTCTTTTTCCGCCACGAAAAAACGCACGTTGGCGTGGCTGGTCGGTGCATAGGGATTTTTCGGGTGGATCACCAGCGACACGCCCATGGCCTGAAAGCTGCGCCCGGCCAATTCGGGACGGGCTGCCGTGGCAGAGGGCGGCAACTGATCGCCAAACACATGGGAAAAATTGACCCCGCCTTTTTCGATCACCGCGCCATTTTCCAGCACCCGGCTACGGCCGCCGCCACCCTGTTCGCGCTCCCAGCTGTCTTCACGGAAGGTGGCGGAGCCATCTTCGGCGCCCAGTGCCTCGCAGATACGGTCCTGCAGATCCAGCAGGTAGTCTTTCACCGCCTGCAGTGAAACCTCTGACATGGTGCTTTCCCCGGATGCGGTCGGTGTGTTCACGGGCGCAAAATGCGCCCGCTTTCCAGATCAATAATGGTAGAGGGTTTGCTCGCCCGGTCACAGGCGCCGCTGACAATAAAGTCGAGTTGATCGCCCAGCTGCCGGGCCACCTGATAGCGATTGCGCGCTGCCGGGCGGCCGCTGATGTTGGCGCTGGTGGAAATGATCGGCTGCCCGGCCAACCGGCACAGCTGGCGAGCCAGCGGATGGTCCGGCACGCGCACCGCCACCTTGCGATGCTTCCCGCGCACCCAGCCGGGCAGATGTTCATTGGCCTCAACCAGATAGGTCACCGGCGCCGGCCATTGCTGCTGCAACCGGGCCGCCTGCTGGTCGTTCAGGCGCAGATACGGCGCCAGCTGCGCCAGGGTTTCACCAATCAGAATCAGCCCTTTGCTCACCGGCCGCTGCTTGATGGCCAGCAGCTGCATCACCGCGTCCTGGTTGAACGGGTCGCAGCCAAGGCCGTAGACGGACTCCGTAGGGTAGGCGATTACCCCGCCCGCCTGAATAATCTGTGCCGCGCTGAGCAGATGCTGGTCCATGACGACGCCCTGAAAGCAAAAGCGGCAAATTACCCTGCACGGCCCGGCGACTCAAGTCTGCCGATCAGACATCGCTGGTCTGGCGTTTCAGATAGCCCCCCGCCACCCGTTCTACCCAGCCCTCCAGCTCCAGATCCGCCAGCTGCCCGGCCAGCTCGGGCATGGGCATCCCGGTACGCTCCTGCAACGCATCCAGCGAGTTCAGGCCACTGGTCAGGTGGGCAAGCAGCGCCGGCGGGTCGCAACGAATGCCACTGGCTTCCACGCTACGCTGGAAATCCCCAAAGGCCTGAAAAATATCGTCCACGGACTCCAGCCAGTTGGCGCCATCGCGCAACAACTGGTGGCAACCCTTGCTGAGTGGATTATGGATACCGCCCGGAATCGCAAACACTTCACGCCCCTGGGACAGCGCCGTCCGTGCAGTGATCAGCGACCCACTCTTGATGGCTGCCTCCACCACAATGGTGGCCAGGCTGAGCCCACTGATAATGCGATTACGCATGGGAAATTGAGCCGGCAGCGGGCGCGCGCCCGGTGCAAATTCCGATACCAGCGCCCCGCCGTTCTCCACAATCTGGCTGGCCAGCAGGCCATGGCGGGGCGGGTAGATACAATCCGGGCCACTGCCCATGACCGCCACCGTGCGCCCGGCACTCACCGCACCGCGATGAGCGGCCGCATCAATGCCCAGCGCCAGGCCACTGACAATGACAAAGCCACTACCAGCCAGCTGGCGGGCAAAGCGGCGGCTGTTGTCGAGGCCGTCCGCAGAGGCATTGCGCGCCCCCACCATGGCCAGCGAAGGCGCATTTAATGCTTCCACGCTGCCGCGCAC
>NZ_LWFX01001243.1:0-4612 GCF_001635175.1 Alcanivorax sp. HI0083
AACCAGCTTGTCAGGGCATGATTCGATATGTTGCCTTCTCCATTCCCCGAAACGAATAACACTGCTCAAAAAAGCAGCATCGCTAAAAGCGAAAGGAGCCTATGTCTAAGGAGCCCACAGCCCCGCAGGCTTCGTGCATTCACGGATAATCAAACCGCCCTTCCGCCAGGAATATCTTTACCTGCGCAATCACCTCTCCGTTACGCATCATGAACGGATGCGTCACCGGCAGCACCAGATGGTCCTGCATGCCTTCGACTTTGGTTCTTTCTACGGTGACCTTGCCATCGTTAGGTCCGGGTAGTTGCGTGGAGAGCAGGAAATTGATGGTCTGATTGCCGGCGATGATACCGACCGGGAAATCCACCGGGCCGAGCTGGTTGGGGAGGCTGTCCGGGCCGGTGCCCATCTGGCTGCCGGCAGGGCCGTTGAACCATTGGAATGGCGCCCAGGCACCCAGGCGGTCCACCACTTCGCTGCCCTGATTGGGCGGGCCGAGCATGACGGTTCGGCCAAGGCGGGGAATGGTGTGTTCGCTGAGGTACTGGCGCAGCAGAATGCCACCCATAGAGTGGGTAACGAAATGGATGCTGCCTTCGTCGGGGCATTGCGCTAAAGCAGCGGGAAGGGTTTGCGCCGCGAGGGTTTGAATAGGGTGTTTGGTAGAGGGGTACCCCTGGTTCACCACCGTATAACCGGTTTTCTCCAGGGCCGTTTCCATTTTCTTCATGGCGTGGGCGGTTCTGGCCAGGCCATGCAGCAGCACAACGCATTGCGGTTCTTCCATGTTTTCCTCCGCCTGTGCTGCGGTCCAGGCCAGCAGGCACGCCAGCAACAACGCCAGCGCCCCTGCCCTGCCCGTCACGGATCTAGCCAAGCTGATCCAGCGCAGTCTTGAGGCGGGCCACCGCCGCATCCACATCACCGAGCTTGTCCAGGCCGAACAGGCCCACACGGAAGGTCTTGAAGTCCGCCGGTTCGTCGCACATAAGCGGCACACCACCGGCGGTCTGCAAGCCTTGCGCGATAAATGCCGCACCGCTCTTGATGCCATCGTCACCGGTGTAGGACACCACCACACCCGGGGCTTCAAAGCCCGGTGCGGCGACGCTGGCAAAACCGTGTTCGGCCATCAGGGCGCGTACCGCCTTACCCAGCTGCCACTGTTCGGCTTTAACGGTCTCCAGGCCGCGCTCCACGGTTTCCATCATGGTGTCGCGGAAACCGGTCAGCGCATCGGTGGGCATGGTGGCGTGGTAGGCATGGCCGCCGTTTTCATAGGCGATCATGATGTCGCGCCATTTACGCAGGTCGCAGGCGAAGCTGCTGCTGGTAGTTTCGTGCAGACGCTTTTCTGCGGCCTCGCTGAGCATCACCAGCGCGCTGCACGGCGAGCTGCTCCAGCCTTTTTGTGGCGCACTGATCAGCACGTCGACGCCGCAAGCCTGCATGTCCACCCAGATGGTGCCGGAGGCAATGCAGTCGAGGACGAACAGGCCGCCCACACTGTGCACCGCATCGGCCACCTGTTTGATGTAGTCATCGGGCAGGATGATGCCGGAGGCCGTTTCCACGTGGGGGGCGAACACCATGGCCGGTTTTTCCGCCTTGATGGCAGCGACCACCTCTTCAATGGGCGCCGGGGCGAATGCAGCCTGGGGCTGGTCGTTAACCGGAGAGGCTTTGAGAACGGTTTCTTTGGACGGGATCTTGCCCATCTCGAAGATCTGGCTCCAGCGGAAGCTGAAGAAACCATTGCGAATCACCAGGCAGGACTGGTCGGTGGCGAACTGACGGGCCACTGCTTCCATGCCGAAGCTGCCGCCACCGGGCACCACAGCCACGGAATGCGCGTTATAGACCTGTTTCAGGGTCGATGAGATATCCCGCATCACCTGCTGGAAGCGTTGTGACATATGGTTCAGGGAACGGTCGGTGAAAACCACGGAGTATTCGAGCAGACCGTCACGGTCAAAATCGCGGGGTAAAGCGGGCACGGGTCTCTCCCAATCAGCCAGGTTACGGGTACGGGGTTTTTCGTCTGTCTTGGATACTGGATTGACCGGCCCACCGCAACCGTTTGCCCGCCTTCAACCGCAAAATAGTGGCAAAAGCCGGGTCAACTGTTCAAAAGACGGCCAATGACCTGTACTCCCTTGTCTATTAAGCTTATTCGCTATCATTCTTGAGCGTATACAGGCGCTGCCTCATACTATGCGCCCTTGATGCCATGTAAACATGGCGTCTACTCCTATTTTTTTCGGCAAGCGAGCCTGCGATCACATGACTGAGTACGTCCTGATTCTGATCAGCGCTGTGCTGGTAAACAATTTCGTGCTGGTGCAGTTCCTCGGGCTGTGTCCGTTTATGGGGGTGTCCAATAAAGTGGAAACCGCCATGGGCATGTCCCTGGCCACCACGTTCGTGCTGACGCTGTCCTCCGTGCTTGCCTACCTGACCTGGGCCTACATTCTGGTGCCCTTCGAGCTGGAATACCTGCGCACCATCAGCTTTATTCTGGTGATTGCGGTGGCCGTGCAGTTCACCGAAATGTTCGTGAAGAAAGCCAGCCCGCTGCTCTACCGGGTGCTGGGGGTATTCCTGCCGTTGATCACATCCAACTGTGCGGTGCTGGGCGTGGCCCTGCTGAATGTGCGCCAGGAAGACGCCACCTTTATGTCTTCGCTGACCTACGGTTTCGGGGCGGCGCTGGGCTTTTCCCTGGTGCTGATCCTGTTTGCCGCCATGCGCGAGCGCATTGCCGTGGCCGATGTACCCGAAGCCTTTCGCGGCCCCAGCATCGGCCTGATCACCGCCGGTCTCATGTCACTGGCATTCATGGGCTTTTCCGGGTTGATCAAGTTATGAATGTACGCACGACGCCTGATGCCCGACGCCTGACAGGGGCGCGGTGCCTCACGATAATCGCCAACCCTGTGCTGCTACGCACTGTTTTGCCGTGTCCGGCATTCGGCATTCTGCGTCCTGCGGCACACGGAGTGTGCTCATGACCGCTGTGTTAATTGCTGTGGCGGCGTTGTTGGCTTTGGCGGCGGTGTTCGGTGCTGTGCTCGGGTTTGCCTCGGAAAAATTCAAGGTAGAAGGCGATCCGATCGTCGAGCAGATTGATTCGCTGCTGCCGCAGACCCAGTGCGGCCAGTGTGGCCACCCGGGTTGCCGCCCTTATGCGGAAGCCATTGCCGAGGGCGAAGAACACAACCGCTGCCCGCCAGGCGGACAGGACACCGTGGTGGCGCTGTCCGAATTGCTCGGCCGTGAAGAACTGACGCTGGATAATGAAGGCGCGGAAGACGCCAACGTGGCCAAGGTCGCCTACATCCGCGAAGACGAGTGCATTGGCTGCACCAAGTGCATCCAGGCCTGCCCGGTGGATGCCATCGTCGGCGCCGCCAAGTTGATGCACACGGTCATTGTTGATGAATGCACCGGCTGCGATCTCTGTGTGGAGCCCTGCCCGGTGGACTGTATCGACATGCTGGAAGTGAAACCGACCTTGCAAACCTGGGGCTGGCAGCGCCCGGCGGGTATCGGTGAGCGCCCGGACAGCCGCATTGAGGTGGTGAATTTATGAGACGCTTCACGCCACACGCCGGACGCATGACGCTTGTGCAGTGCCACTCGGATTCGCTCGTGCATGGCCGGAGATTGTTGCCATGAGCCAAGCGCAAACAAACAAAACCCGAAAAACACGCTCTGTTTTTGCGCGTCTGGCATCGGGCATCCGGCGGCCAGCGCCCATTCATGACTTCCACGGCGGCATTCATCCGCCGGAAATGAAGCATCTGTCCAACAGCACCCCCATCGTGCCCGGCCCGCTGCCGCAACAGCTGGTGCTACCGCTGAACATGCATATCGGCGCGCCGGCCAAGCCGTTGGTGGCGCCCGGAGACAAGGTCCTCAAGGGGCAGATGATTGCCGAGCCCATTGGCGCTGTCAGTGCAGCTATCCATGCGCCTACCTCTGGCACGGTCAGCGCCATTGGCCCGCGCCCCATCCAGCACCCATCGGGCATGGATGCGGTGTGTATCGTCATCGACACGGATGGCGAAGACCAGTGGGTTGAACATCAGGGTATTGCCGACTACACCGAAAAAAGCCCAGCCGAGCTGGTCGATCTGATCCGCCACGCGGGCATTGCCGGCATGGGCGGCGCTGGCTTCCCCACCAGCATCAAGGTGAACCTGGGCGACCATCAGCGCGTGGAGCAGCTGCTGATCAATGCGGTGGAATGCGAGCCCTACATCACCGCCGATGATCGCCTGATGCGTGAGCGTGCCGAGCAAATCGTCACCGGCATTCATATTCTCCAGTACCTGCTCAACCCCCGCCGCACCCTGATCGGTATCGAAGACAACAAGCCCGAGGCCATTTCCGCGATCAAACGGGCCTGCAAAGGCTCCGATATCGAAGTGCGTGTGGTGCCCACCAAATACCCCTCCGGCGGCGAGAAACAGCTGATCCAGTTGCTCACCGGCAAGGAAGTGGCCAGCGGCCAGCTGCCCGCCCAGGTGGGCGTGGTCTGCCAGAACGTGGGCACCGCCTATGCCATCAAGCGGGCCGTATGCGATGGCGAACCGCTGGTCTCGCGGGT
>NZ_LWFX01001244.1:0-4352 GCF_001635175.1 Alcanivorax sp. HI0083
CTTGAACTGATTGGGCACCTCCACACGGATTACCCGCTTGCCACAGGGAGACTGGTCGGCCCCAACGGGAACCTGGCAGGTGGGGCTTTCATAGTGCGCCAACCAGGCCCGGTAATGATCCTCGGTTACCAGGCATTTGCGTGCCGCAAAGGCGATCGGGTTTTCCATGTAGCTGGCCACCTGGTCCGCGGCAATGGAAATGTGCCCCGCTCCAGGGTGAAAGGCGATAAAGCTCAGCCCCAGCTCTTCCAGCTTCTCCAGGGTCTTCTGGGCCCCGCTGTTCGCATCTTTCGCCTTATTGCGTTTTTGTTCGGCAATTTCCCCACGGAGCTGGCCAATCAGGTCATCGCGGGTCAGTACATCCATTTCCAGTGCGTGCAGCTGCTCGGACATCTTCGCCCGCTCTTCCTCCAGCCGCTGCTCCAGCGCCAGTTTGTACTGCTCCGTCAGCACCTCCATTTCGCTTCCCTGGTGCTCACTGCGGCGGCTCTGCTCTTCCAGACTCTGATTCAGGGACAATAACTGCCCTTTCAGGGATTCATTCTGCTCCCGCAAGGCGCCATTCTGGGATTTGATCGCCTTGAACTGGCCCATCACCTTTTCCAGCTGGGCATTGAGGATTTCTTCTTTCTGCTGAGCCGCATAGCGCACCTTGGCGGCATCTTCAGACTGGGTGTTTTCCAGGGTCTGCACCCGCAGGCGCAGCTCTTTGATAATGCGTGCCAGGCGAACACGCTCCTGATCCGCTTTCTTTTGCGACTCATCGGCTTCCGGTGCGATTGTAGGAGCAGAGGATCCCACCACTGGCGGTGCAGCGGCATCCATCTCATCATCCATTTCCAGGCCCATTTTCGGGCCTCGCTCACGAATGGAATCACGGATCGCGATAAAATCATTGGCACCGGGCTTCATTCCCGGGTCCCACATCTGGTCCTGATGCCAGGCCACCGGGCACTGACTACGGCAAGCAAGACGAATCGGGCCTGCGCCCATGTCCGGACCCTGGCCTGCGTGTTCCGCCAGATGACGCAACGGCACATTCCAGGTGGTATCGGCCATACCGTCTTCATCGAAATCAATGGTGAACAATACCAGCGAGCGCACTCGTAACTGGCCATTCACCAGGCAATAGGCTCCGCGCACCTCTTTGTCTGCAAACTCCGGAACCCCCACCATCCCATCAAGAATGGCTTCGAAATCCGCGTAGAGCATGCTTTTGGAAATACCCCGATGATCAAAAAACAGGATTGCTTCCGAGGTAACAGAGGATGCAGCCATGGTGCCGGTCCTTCCCTTGAAATTATTTTATAGGCGGCCGCCGCAGGCAGATGCGTCGCACATCGCGTCACTCCCAAAAGTGACACCCACAGTCGCGGCGCTGCCAATTATAGTCAGGCCTTATGGAAAGAGTGTGACCTGAAAGGCAGTTAAACAAAAGTCACGCCAATAGCTTGCGTCAGACAACGCCATCAGAACAGTACCGGGGTCACGTTGCGGCAGAAAAGGCAGACAGAAATGAGGCGGGATGGACGGAGGGGCAACCAAAGAGGGGCAGAGAACGGCGAAGGATTACAACTCCTCGCCGTCATCTGCCCAATCATCATCTTCCAGCCACTCTTCCAGGCTTTCCATCAGCAGCTTTTCTTCCAGACGCTCTTCCAGATAATCATCCATTGTCTTTTTCCTTCTATCGTTTCACATGTTGTCCGTGAAATTAGACAGAAAGAAAGTGACAAGTTCATGAAAGGTAACGCCAGATGCCTGACGCAGGATGCCTGACAAAGAAAAACCGGGAGCACGCAAGGACAAAGGCAAGAACTAACAACGCAGGAACAGCGACCGTTTTGCGTCAAACATCAGGCATTTGGCATCAAGCGTGCCGTTTTCAGCGTTTTTCACACACAAAAAAGGCCCTCCCGAAGGAGAGCCTTTCTTGCTGAATAGTGGCGGAGCGGACGGGACTCGAACCCGCGACCCCCGGCGTGACAGGCCGGTATTCTAACCAACTGAACTACCGCTCCACTTATCCCTTTCGGAATTCTTTCACTTGCTAAATATGGTGGGTGATGACGGGATCGAACCGCCGACCCTCTGCTTGTAAGGCAGATGCTCTCCCAGCTGAGCTAATCACCCTTGTTCGCGCTGCGAAGTGGGCGCCATTTTAGGGATTGGGCCGGGGGTGTCAACGGCTTTTTTTCAGAAAGCCGTTCGTTTGCCTAGAAAATGGGCGATACGCCTAAAACTTGGACAAAACAGCCACAAAACCGGCGAAAATGGCACCGATCCATGCAGAGCACCACAGACGATCTACCCTGCCTCCAGCGCCTCAATTCTCGCTTTTGCCTCTTCCAGAGTGAATTTTCCCGGCAGAGACTGCCCATTCGGCCTGGCAATCAGATAATGATGCACATCCAGCGCCCAGGTCTGTCGGTTCAGCTCGCCCTCCTCGATGATGGAGTAACCGGTTTCCCCCCAGGCTATGGCATTACCAATCATGGTGCGGACTCACCAATGACCCGGGCCAGCATGATATCGGCCAGGTCATCCAGGCTCAGCGACCCTTCACGGTCAAACCAGTTTGGGGCCCAGCCAGTCATCCCCGTCAGCAGGCGACGCATAATGAAAGGGTCCGTGGTGAATTCGCCCTGATCGTGCAATTCCGACAATACATCCAGCCACAGCTGCTCATAAATACCGCGTAATTTGAGCGCTCGAGCCTGCTTGTCTGCACTCAGACAGCGCCATTCGGTGACCATCACGGTCATCGCCTCGGCCGTATCTCCCACAATGGATTGCAGCTCCGCCCGAATCAGTGCCCGCAACTTGTCCTTTCCGGTCGCATGGGCCGCCACCGCCTGACGCAGCCGCTCGGTATTGAAGTGAATCACCTCCTCCATCACCGCATAGAGGATATCCTCCTTGGTCTTGAAGTGATGAAAGATGGAACCGCTTTGAATTCCCACCGACGCCGCAATATCACGGACCGTGGTGCGGTCGAACCCCTTATCCCGAAACAGGTGAGCCGCGGCACTGAGCAGACGCCCGCGGGGAGAATCATCGATTCCATTAATTGCCAGTGACTCAGCCATTGCTATCCTCTTTTTTGTATAGGGGCATTATCCCGACTCCGGTCTGCAAGCTGCAAGGGCAGCGCCACCACCCTGCTCCGATAAAACTGTAGGAGCTTGCTTGCAAGCGAACCGAGCCCAAGCGAGGAAATCGGTGACGTTTCCTTTCATGCTTTCAAAAAAACGTCCAAGAAATCTGGAATGCCAGATTGCTCCGACGTCAAGCCCGGAGATATGCCTCGATTGAGGCTGTGCTGACGCACGGTTCGCTTGCAAGCAAGCTCCTACAGCGGCATTCGAATAAATGCGCCGTCGACCCTCCAGGCCCTTTACAAACCAAGCGCTTGCTTGGTAGCTTACGAGACCATGAATTCACACGCAAATGGAGCCACCATGTCAGAGCCTGTTCGCATCGGCTGTGCCGCCGGATTCTGGGGCGATACCAACAGTGCTGCCTTCCAGTTGGTTCACCAGACCAAGCTGGACTACCTGGTGTTCGACTACCTGGCCGAAGTCACCCTGTCGATCATGGCCGGGGCGCGGATGAAAGACCCCAACGCCGGCTATGCCCATGACTTTGTCACCAATGTGATGGCCCCTCTCGCCAAGGACATCAAGGCGAAAAACATCAAGGTGATTAGCAACGCCGGGGGCGTGAACCCCCGTGCCTGCCGCGATGCCCTGCAAAAAGCGTTTACGGCCGCCGGCGTGGAAATGAAGATCGCCCTGGTAGAAGGGGACGACCTGAATACACGCCGCAACGATTTTGCCGATGTAACCGAACTGGACAGCGGCGCCCCCCTGCCCCCCATGACGGTCACCATGAACGCCTACCTGGGCGCCCTGCCCATCAAAGCGGCACTGGATGCCGGCGCAGACATCGTACTCACCGGGCGCATTGCCGACTCCGCTGTGGTGCTGGGCCCGCTGATGCATGAGTTCGACTGGTCCGCCGAGGATTACGACAAGCTGGCCCAGGGGTCGCTGGCCGGGCACGTGATCGAATGCGGCGCCCAATGCACCGGCGGCAACTTCACCGACTGGCGCGACGTGCCGGACTTCCACAAGATGGGTTTCCCGGTGGCCGAATGCCATGCGGATGGCCACTTTGTGATCACCAAGCCTGACAACACCGGTGGTTTGGTCACCTGCGCCACCGTGGGCGAGCAGATCGTGTACGAAATTGGCGACCCCCGAGCCTATTTGCTGCCGGACGTGGTGTGCGATTTTACCCAGGTGACACTGGAACAGGTCGGCGAGCATCGAGTCAGCGTCTCCGGCGCC
>NZ_LWFX01001245.1:0-1749 GCF_001635175.1 Alcanivorax sp. HI0083
AGGCGAGCTCGCAGGGCATCCAGCTGTTCTTTTTTGTCGTCGCTGCTCAGGGCGGCGTGATTGATCTGGTCTCGCTGCTGCGTGTAATTCTGATAACGGTGTCGCCAGGCCTGACGCTCTGCCTCCAGTGACTGCAGACGCAGGGCGGCGGCATCGCCGAATTGCTGCTGCCGGAATGCATACAGCTCCTCGGCACTGGCTCCCTCTTGTTTCATCGACTGTTCCCGGGCCGGAAGGTGCTGCAGGTCATACTGCTGCTGGTATTGCTTTGCCAGCGCCTGCGGAAGGGTGCTGCGAAGGGCTCTCAGGGCTGCCGTCTTTTCCTCATCGGAACGGTCTGAGGTCATGATGTCGTGCCGCTCCAGGCTGAACCGGTCGTAGCGATCTTCGTCGGCGAACAGGGTATTGGCGGTATCGGCGCCGAAGGTCTCTTGGCGTAGTTGTTGACGCATTTGCAGTTTACGGCGGATGTCGTCATCGCCATTACCGGAATAATGGGCGGCGTAATCGCCGCTGGCGAATGCGGTGCGGTAATGGTGGTAGCGGTCAAGCAGGTCAAGCAGGTCAGCAGCGGCGATGGCGCCGGCGTTTTGTCGTGCCCATTGCTCCATCAGTTTACGGATTGTCGCGTCCGGCATTTCTCCACTCAGGGAAAGAAAGTAATCCATGATCGCCTTGCTGCTGCTGTTTGCGATCAGGTGACCCTGTGAGTCGGTCATGAGTTTGCCGGGAACCTGTGTGCCCGATAAGGAGGTATTGGCCAGTGCGTCGGAGAACGCCGGTTTGGCAATGCCGGGTGACTCGGTGGCCGGCCTGTGGGTGTGGCTGGCCTGCGCATCGGGTTGCTGTTGTGCCGGTTGAGCATGCTGGGGTACAGGAATACGTTTGAGCCCCCAGAATACCCCGGTGGCCAATACAAAGACGGTGGCCAGAAGTGCAAGTGTGCGTGTCATGGTCTTGTCTCGATCCGGATTGCCCCGCAGGAAAGCCGGTCCCTGCGGGGATGGTTGCGTTACAGGCCAGCGTTTTTCAGGCGGTTGGCCTGATTGCGGTATAACGTTTTCGGGTCGGTTTCCCACCCCATCAGGCCGAACAGCTGGCGGATGGCATCCGCGTGGTTGTGGCGGTAGTTGTGGCGAATGGGTTTGCCCAGGTACATGCCGCACAGGGGCAATACACCGTCATGCTTGACGCCGGAAGGGAAGGCAAACTGGGTGACGGTGACCAGCAGGCTGTCGAACGGGTCGAGCAGGTTGGTGTGCACGCCGGTACCGCCCCAGGACCAGTAGCGCACACCATTGACGGAATGCTGGCCGCTGGTGCCACAGGCAGAGCTGGGCATGGCCTGGGGGTAGCGTTGATTGAACGCAGCCATGCCTGCGGTGGTGGAATCGGCGAGTACTGCCGTGGCGGACTGGTCATTGGCATTGGGGCCGCCGGATGCCATTTCCCACAGGGCGCCAAACCCCCCGGCGATCATGTCGGCGAGCCCTTCCGATA
The DNA here is from genome assembly GCF_001635175.1 of Alcanivorax sp. HI0083. Taxonomy (NCBI): domain Bacteria; kingdom Pseudomonadati; phylum Pseudomonadota; class Gammaproteobacteria; order Oceanospirillales; family Alcanivoracaceae; genus Alcanivorax; species Alcanivorax sp. HI0083. Next base: position 1,501 of record NZ_LWFX01001245.1, read on the forward strand.
CGCTGCCTTCAGGCAGTACTCCACGAATGATATCGGCAACCCGGGTGCCGCGGTTCTCACCGTGCACGGAGGTAACCGACGCTACCAGATCCGGGCGCACTGCTGCCACATAGCGGGCGGTGGGGGCGCCCTGTGAGTGAGCGATCAGGTTGGCTTTTGGCGCCCCGGTGACGGCCAGGTAGTTTTCGATCTGGGTAATCAGTTCTTCACCACGGTATTCATTGCTTTGCAGGGCACTGACGTTGCTTT
>NZ_LWFX01001246.1:0-5009 GCF_001635175.1 Alcanivorax sp. HI0083
GGTTCAGCACGCGTTGGGGAATGCTGGCGCCGATCAGTTCGTCCAGGATGCTTTCCAGATCCCCTTCGCCATCAATGTCGCCATCCGGGTCATCATCAGAACGACCAAAGAAGTTGGTGGGCGGCATCTGCTTTGGATCACCGGCAACAATCACCTGCTTGCCACGGGCCAGTGAGCCCACCGCATCCCACACGGTAATCTGGGAAGCCTCATCAAAGATCACAACATCAAACTGCGCCTGCCCGGCGGACAGGAACTGGGCAATCGACAGCGGCGACATCATCAGGCACGGCGCCAGCGTTGTAATCACGTCCGGGATGGTTTCCATCATTTCCCGAACAGGCTTATGGCGCATCTTCTTTTGAAGCTCATGGGCCAGCACGCCCCAGGACGACTTCTTCTTGGTGGTTTCCTGGTCCGGGATCTCCCCGGCCAGATTCGCGGCAATATACTTCGCCGTCAGATCACTGAACCGGGTATCCAGCTCCCGGAAATTCTCAATCGCCGCTTCATGCTCCGGAGAAGAGAAGGTACGCAGCACCTCATCCTCACCGATCACCGCCGACGACCACCAACTGCAGTAGGCTGCCTCGAAGACCTCTTCCACCTGGTCGGCGGGCACAGAGCCATTTTCGATGGCTTCCACCAGCGGGCCGAGTTGGAAATCCAGCGCCTCGGAGCGACGCCGCACCCAGGCGCACCAATCCCGCAGGGCGATGTGATGATCGATAATCTCCTGACATTGCGCGCCCAGTGACTCAAGGGCGGGCACACCGTCAGGCAATCGACCATCCAGCGAGGCACCGATCAGTGCTTCGAACTTTTCCTTGTTGGCAGAGAAGGCTTCGAACGCCGCCTTGAAATCATTGATGGTTCGCCCCACTGGCGCATCCGGTGCCAGCAAGTCGTTGGCGTCATACAGCAGCGTGCGAATCTTGCCGCGAAGGGTCGCCAGGGATTCCGCATCATCTGCCAGCTTGCCAACCGCAACACGGGCCCGTGAACCTAGTTCCTTTAGCGCAGCCATGGCGCTGGGGTCTGAGTTATAGGAATCCCATTCTCGCAGGCCTTTCAGCACGCCATCGAGACGGTCGATATGGCCACCGGTTTCCCGCAACTGTTTCAGCACGGGAATATCATTGATGGGGTCCGGATCACCCTGCGCCCCGCCTTCCCGCATTTGCTTGACGACCTTGCGCTTGGCAAACCAGCTCTTGGGCCACCAGGTGTCATTGGCTTCCGCCCAGGCTTGCCCCAGCACCGCCGCATTCAGCTTCTGCCAGGCCAACGGCTCATAGGTGCAACTCAGCTTCGCTTGCGTCTCAATGTAGGCCTTCAACTGTGTGACGGCTTCTTCCAGCGCATCCAGTCGATCCGTTGCATCCGGCTCCAGCGCAAAAGAGGCCTGCTGGCGGTAGGCGTCCAGCAAGACCTGACCACACTCGGCCATGGCAGCCAACTTGGCCAGGCTCACCACACCCAGGCTGATGCCCAGGGCTTTCTCAAGCGACGCCAATTTGTCGGTCAACTGCGCCCCACTGGCTTTCAGGCTGCGGGCGGCACCCACCACCGCTTCTTCCCACTGAGGCCGCCAGTCAAAATTGCTGATCAATGCCAGCGGGTGATCTACCAGATTACCCACAGCCTTGGCCTGAACCGCCAGCAACTCAGCCATTTCACGCAGCTTCTGCAGTTGCGCATCGTCGTGATAGGCCGCATTTGGCCAACTCAGCTTTACCTTGGCAGCCAGGTCGGCATCACGCACCTTCACACCGATGGCATAGTGCGCCGTCAGGCCATTACGGTGGCGTTGATGCAGGGCATTCACCACCCGGTTCAGGCGGTCACGTAGTGTCTTTAGCCGTTCCGCCTCTGCCTTCCAGTCGCTCACCGTAGATTGGGAGGCGCTGTTCCAGGAGGTCCGTAGCTGATCCAGAACATCAGCCTTCCTGGCTTTGTTCGAGTGCAATTCAAGGCAGAAGTGGCCCAGGCCAATATCCTTGAGACGACGGTGCACCACCTCCAGTGCGGCGGTCTTCTCGGACACAAACAGCACCTTCTTGCCTTTGCCCAGCATGTGCGCAATCAGGTTGCCGATGGTCTGGCTCTTGCCGGTACCCGGCGGGCCAATGATGACGAAATCCTTGCCTCTGTCCGCCGTGGCAATGGCCGCCATCTGGGAAGAATCCGCCGGCAACGGCGACAGCAGATCTGCCGGGGTGTATTCCCGATCAATCTCTTTGGGATCAACAAAGCGAATGTCGCTCTCATACGCCTCACGCGGCGTATCCAGCAGGTGCCGCACCACCGGGCTTTCTTTCAGCGCCTCGGAGCGATCCACCAGATCCTTCCACATCAGGTACTTGGCGAAGGAGAAGTGGCCCAGCACCACCTCTTCCACCACCTCGAATCCGGGTACTTCCTTGATGGCATGGCGCACCCGATTCCAGATGCCCGCCACATCCACACCACTATCATCCTCCGGCAAGGCACCGCTAAGGCCATGGATCTCGATACCGAAGTCCTTTTTCAGCAGTTCCAGCAAGGTGGTGTTGAAACGGGGCTCATCATCATTGGCCACCATCTTCACGCCACTGCGCACGGACTTCCGCTCCAGAGAGACGGGCAGAAGGATCAAAGGCGCACGGTAGCGACGATTATCCTTGTCCTTGGGCTTCCAGAGCAAAAAGCCCACCGCCAGGAACAGGGTATTTGAGCCCCCTTCCTTCAGTGACGTCTGCGCCTTGCGGTAAATCTCCACCGCCCGCTTGTCCAGATCGTCCTGGGTCAGCTCCACCAGCACCTGCTTCTTGGCCAGGGCATCGCGGGCATACACTTCCTTCAGCTCTTCGCCGGTACGCTGGCGGTGAATATCCGAATCCTGATCCTGGGTCTTTAACTGCGGGAAAGGCGCAATGGAAATGCGCGCCCCGGTGGCCAACACATCTTCCAACTCACCGGGATCACTACACACCAGCGTTAAACTGCTTTTGCTGGGTTTCTGATTCAACAGCGGGTTGCGCGCAGACAAGTCCAGCAGCTTGCGCTGCCAACGCTCAAGGCGACCGCCCGGCGTATCCTCCGGCACGTCGTCTTCCACATGCACGGGGGCCGATGGCAAATCAACCGGCGCCGCTTCCAGCCCCGGCTCGACCACAACCTCCGCATCGGCTGGCTCGGCAAGTCCGGCAATCTGCGTCTTCAGGCTAATGGGATTGATACGGTGCGCCCGCGCCCGGCGAATATCGATGGCGGCGACAAATTCGTTGTCCTTATCCAGCGCCACCTGCTTGTTGCCGTCTTTCACCGCCTGGGAGAAAGGCGGCGCCGGGTGATTGGTCAGGAAAGTGGTTTCAATCAGGATCAGTTCTTTCAGGGGGATACGCTGGCGCAGGGTTTCCGCCTCATCCACCACCACACTGGATAGATCTTCCTTGTCCAGCCACAGCCCCACCAGTGCATGCCCCCGGGTAAGAATCACCAGCGGGTTCAACTGCGCCTGCTCAAGTGCCGCCGCAAACAGTAGGGTGGTATCCAGGCAAGTCGCCACCTTGGCGCTTTCAATCTGGTTGGGCAGGCGGATTTTCTGGCCATTGCTCTCGAAACTGGCGGGCGGCAACGCATAGCCCACCTGCATTTTCACAATGGCAGAATAAATAGCCGACGCCATCAGCCATACCTGCTCACGGCTGCCGGAATCGTAGCCGTTGATACTGCCCGACTTGCCCGCCTTGCGCAGAATCTGGCTAGCCTGGCCCAACAACCGGTCCACCGCCGGATCGTTCGGCGTGCAGAACGCCGCCAACAATTCAGGAATGTAGGTCGCACCGCCCCACTCATTACAGGCCAACAACTCCACCGGAATCGCCAATTCGGCCAGGCACTGCTCAGCCTGGGTGACTCGAATCGTCACCGTGCCGCGCATGGATTCCGTCAGCCCCAGCAAGAAACCGCCATCCAGCTCCAGGTCACGGTCCTTCATAGCCAGCAGACCACCCGCCGCCAACCGGTCCACCGTCCAGGTCTTCGCCTTCACAAACGCCGGGGAGGCTTCTAATGTCACCGACAGGTCTGACAGATCCTGCTCTTCATCCAGATTCTCGATCTGCAATTCCCGCAGCACGGCAAAGGCGCTCTGGTGGCAGGCGAAGTTGATCTTTTCCACCAGGGTGGTGTGGATTTTTAAATTTGGTAGGCCCTGGTCTGACATAGCTAATCCCCTAAAAATTCATAGCATCAACTCGCACTGGTCATCTCCCGATAAAAACAGTGCGATTTATCGCTCACGCCGAAGAACAGATATTGCTTTACCTTTTACTAAAATCTGCATGCCACTCAATAATCTTTGTGAGCGCCTCGTCCAATACAGCTGGATCAGGTATATCCACAGGAGATTCATCGGACTGGCTATGTTCAAAACAAGAGAATTGATCCATGAGCGTCTCAATAAGCTGGCAATCCTCATTTGTTACCTTCGCCAACCTATGGACCTTCCCCTTTGTGTTGACCGCTCTTCGATGACGCATAACAACATCCGCCAGAAGGTCAAATTCGACGATTCTCTCGATAAGTACTCTGAAATCGCTGCAGATCGCTTTTGCCAGAGGGTAGTAAGCATCATAACCATCCTTCTCAAAAGCCTTCCTCGCAGTACTAAGTCTGCTATTCCTCAAATCCTTTACTGCTTTAATTGGGTTTTTTGCAAACAAAGGCAGGTCACCATGCTCGCCACACCCCCACGGCTCTCTTCTGATATGGCGATAATCCGCGCCACCTTTCTCAATTAGCTGACCTAACAAACTTAACCTATGCGTAAAAACGATTACCTGGCGCTCAGCACTCAAATTAATTAATCGTTTAGCGGTCTGCTCTTCGTAGGTTTGATCCAACGATGAAATAGGATCATCGAATATAAAGGGTGCCGAGTTGGGTTTACCGGTTACGTCAGCCAGGAATGCAGCAAGCGCAACAATCCTCTGCTCCCCTTCACTGAGAACACTTGTTGCCTT
>NZ_LWFX01001247.1:0-1652 GCF_001635175.1 Alcanivorax sp. HI0083
GGCTCCCTGGCCAAACCTGCGGTGATCTTGTCGGCGGTTGAGCAACCGGAAACCTACTCGTTGGCCTCTTTAGTGGAAGACGGGCCGATTCAGGTGAAGTTGCCCAATGGCAGCGTGTGGGCGCCACAGAACTTCGACAAGAAGGCCAAGGGCGCCATGCCCATGGTGGATGTGCTGGCCCTGTCCCGTAACCAGGCCACCGCGCGGTTGGGGCTGGATGTGGGCCTGGACAAGGTGGCCGACACCATGAAGACCCTGGGCGTTACCCGCAATATCCCGCTGTACCCGAGTATTCTGTTGGGAAGCTTGGAATTGACCCCGTTTGAAGTGGCGATGATGTATCAGCCGCTGGCCACCGGTGGCTTCAGTACCCGGCTGCGCTCCATTACCGATGTGCTGGACAAGGACGGCAAACCGCTGGCCCGTTACCCGGTGAGCACCGACGAAGTGGTGGAGGCCGGGCCGGCTTTCTTGACCCAGTGGGCCATGCAACAGGTCGTGGAAGAAGGCACCGCCCGTGCCGCTCGTGCGGCGCTGCCGTCGGATCTGAAAGTGGCCGGCAAGACCGGTACCAGTGATGATTTCCGCGATGCCTGGTTTGCCGGGTTCTCGGCCAATCACTTGGCGGTGGTCTGGGTGGGCCGTGACGACAACAAAAACGCGGGGATTACCGGCTCCAGCGGCGCCTTGCCGGTGTGGGCGAATTTGATGGGCAAGCTGCCACAGCGCAGCCTGTCACAAAACCCGCCGCCCAGCGTGGAATGGGTATGGATGAATGAAGACGGCCGCCGCGTCAGTGCAGAAGGTTGTGGCAATGCCCGCCGCTACCCCATGCTGGCCGCGTCGATTCCCGAAGACAGCGATGGTTGTGGCACAGTGAAACAAACCGGCAAGGGCATCAAAGGATGGTTCAAGGGCCTGTTTGATTAAACGCCATGCGGTTTGCGGTGGCTCGCTCAATTCAACCTGCGATCAAGGAAATAGGGGGCAGGATGTTGTTTATGCAAAGGCTGGTTCGATTGGTGCTAATCAGTGCCGTGATGGTGGGGTGTGCGGTGAAGCCCGTGGTCGAAGAACCGCAGGAACCGATGACCGCCAGCCAGGAACTGGAAGGTTCTCCGGCGCTGAGTCTGTTGGCCAGTGCCGAGCAGGCGCGCCAGCAAGGGGATAATTCCCGGGCGGAACGGTATCTGGAGCGGGCGCTTAATATTGCCCCTGATTCCTCCTGGCTGTACAAGCAGCTGGCGGACCTGCGCCTGACAGAAGGCGACGCCCGAGGTGCGGAAGGCTTTGCCCTGAAAGCGCTGCGTCTGGCGCCGGACCACTCGGCGTATCAGGCAGGTTTATGGGAATTGGTGGCCACCGCGCGGGACCGGCAAGGCGATGCCGCAGGAGCGAAGGCGGCTCGCGAACGGGCGGCGACGCTGCGTGACCCGGAGTCGCGCAAGGCATGACACCGGCGGTGCAGGCCGCCAAGCGCGGCAAGGTAGCGTTTACGCTGCATAGCTACGAACACGACCCGAAAGCGCAAAGCTACGGGTTGGAAGCGGCGGAGGCTCTGGATCTGCCGGTGGAGCAGGTGTTCAAGACGCTGATGACGCTGGTGGATGACGCGCCGGTGGTGGCCATGGTGCCGGTGGCCCATCAGCTGG
>NZ_LWFX01001248.1:0-3587 GCF_001635175.1 Alcanivorax sp. HI0083
GCATCCATGCTAGCATCCTGAATGTAGCACTGCCTGTCAGCCAAGACTTACAAGCTCAGGCAAACAACCATATGAATGCCTACACGAATCGCGCAGCTAGCACCGAACAAGAGCGCCCCGGCAAGATTGACAAGCGCTCCACTCTGCGGGAAACAGGGAGAAGGTTATGAGCAGCAAACTTACCGACCGGCAACAACAGGTTCTCGATTGCATCCGTGAATGTCTCTCGGACAGCGGCATGGCCCCAACCCGCGCAGAGATCGCCGACATCATGGGGTTCCAGTCAAAGAATGCGGCGTCCGACCATCTCCGCGCCCTGGAGCGTAAGGGCTACATAAAACTGCACAGCGATCGTTCTCGCGGCATCCAGTTGCTGGATCATGCCTATTGGGGCGAAGAGGAACTGCCCATTGTCGGCAAAGTCGCCGCTGGTGTTCCCATTGAAGCCATCGAGAACGTTGAGCGCACGGTGCCGGTGCCCCAGGGGCTGTTCAAGCAACGCCCTACCTATCTGTTGAAGGTTCAGGGCGACAGTATGGTGGATGCAGGTATCTTCGATGGGGACCTGATTGCCGTGCGCAAATCCAATGTGGCACGGTCCGGGGAAATCGTTGTGGCTCGCATTGACGAAGAAGTCACAGTGAAGACCTTAAAGTTGAACAAATCCAGCGCCACCCTGTTGCCGGCCAACGAAGCCTATGAGCCCATCAAGGTGCCCGCTGATCAACTTATCATCGAAGGCATATTTGTGGGGCTGATTCGTGACCCGAATTCTTATTAAAGCCTGTATCCACACGGGTATAGGTATCTGCCTGATTGTATGGAGTGCGTTTGCCATGGCTGAAACCCATCTTCTTGCGCCCTGCCCCGATTCTCCGAACTGTGTGTCCAGCCTGGCCACACAGAGCGATAAGCGCGTAGCCCCTCTGCAGGCTGGCGCCGATCGGGGAAGCAGCCTGAAAAAGCTGGAAAGCCTGCTTGGCAGCCTGCCCCGCGTGGAATATGACGTGGTCGGCCAATCACGCATCCAGGCCCGCTTCACCAGCCGAATCTTGCGGTTTGTGGACGATGTGACCTTCTATGTTCGCGATAATGGCGTGGTGGAAGTGCGCTCGGCCTCGCGGGCGGGGTATTGGGATTTAGGTGCTAACCGTCGTCGGGTAGAATCTCTGCGCGAGCAGCTATCTGAACAGGACACCGATGACCGCACCTCACAGCAACACACCTTCGAAAACGCAGAACACCGGGCCTGAGCAATGGGCCGATATCGGCGTTAACCTGACCGATCGGCAATTCAACGACGATCGCGACACGGTGATTGAACGGGCGGTCACGGCCGGGGTTGCCTGGCAATTGATTACCGGCACCAGTATCGACGAGTCACGCGCCGCCATTGCCCTGGCCGGCGAATATCCCACCCTGTTCGCCACCGCTGGTCTGCACCCGCACAGCGCCCGCTTTTACTCGCCTGCCCTGGAAAAAGAACTGCGAGAATTGCTCGCCCATGAGCAGACAAAAGCAGCAGGTGAGATGGGGCTGGATTTCAACAGGGACTTCTCTCCCCGCCCGGACCAGGAACGCGCCTTCGAAGCGCAACTGGCACTGGCGGCAGAGCTGAAGCTGCCTGTGTTCCTCCATGAGCGCGACGCCCACGAGCGTTTTCTACCCATCCTGAAAGCGTTTCGCGATGACTTGCCCGGCGCGGTCGTACATTGCTTCACCGGGTCACGTCAGGCGCTGTTTGGCTATCTGGATCTGGATTGCCATATCGGCATTACTGGCTGGGTTTGCGACGAGCGCCGCGGCAAGCCACTGGCAGAACTGGTGCCCAATATTCCGGATCAGCGCCTGCTGCTGGAAACCGACGCCCCTTACCTGCTGCCCCGGGACCTGCCGGAAGCCCCCCCAAAAAAACGCCGTAACGAACCGGCGCTACTCCCCTGGATTGGCCAGCAGGTCGCACAGTTACGTGGTCAGCAGACACCGGACGTGGCCGCCATGACCTATCACAATGCGTTAGCGTTATTTCGCTAACCGGGACGCTGTTCCATCACGGAACCGCGGAGGCTGCGGGTCGGGTTTACCCAAGGGCACAGAAAGCCTGGAAGGTATAACCCGGCAACCACAACTTCAGGAAAGGAACTGCTGCACGTCGAGCACGCCAAATGGCCAGGCCAGCTCTTTGCCCTCACGCACCAACACCGGAATCCGCTCACCATACTGTTCGATCAAGGCATCATCCTCGGCGATATCCACCGGGGTAAGCACCAGCCCCGGATTCACCATGGCCACCAGCTCCCTGGCCTGGTCACAAAGGTGACAACCCAGGGTGGTATAGAGCACAACCGTCATGCGTCCTCCACATGACGAATCGCGTAGCAGTAATGGATTTTTTCATTTCGCCGGAAATCCTCCGGGATACTCCAGCGGGAAATATCTTCCACGTCGAACCATTTACTGATGCTTTCATCCATCTGGAAACGGCGGTAATTACAGGAGAAATACAACACCCCACCCGGCTCCAGGCAACGCATGATTTTGCGAATCAGGTCGCCATGGTGTTCTTCCACCACAAAGTCACTGCGTGATTTGTTGTTGGAAAAGGTGGGCGGATCGCAGAACACCAGATCGAACTGCTCTTTGCACTCATCCAGCCAGCGCATGGCATCCATACGGGCCAGCTCGTGCTGGTCGGTGGAGAAGCCGTTGGCCGCCAGGTTACAGGCCATCCAGTCCAGATAGCGTTTCGACGAATCAACGGTCACCGTGCGCTTGGCGCCACCGACGGCAGCGTGCACCGTGGCTGAACCGGTGTAGGCAAACAGATTCAGGAAGCGTTTCCCGCTAGCCTGCTCCGCAATGCGCAGTCGCGTGGGGCGGTGATCCAGAAACAAACCGGTATCAAGGTAATCCTGCAGGTTTATCAGCAACTGAGCCTGACCTTCCCGCACTACCCGATAGTGCCCTTGGGTATCCAGCTTTTGGTATTGCTGGTTCCCCTTCTGTTTCTCGCGCGTACGCAGGTGCACTTGCTCACGGTGCACGCCAAGAGCCGCCCGCACCGCCGTTACCGCCCAGTCACGCCGCGCCTTGGCTTTTTCAGGGTCAATCGTTTTCGGTGCCTTGAATTCCTGCACCAGCACCTGGTCGCCATAGATATCCACCGCCACATTGAATTCCGGTAGATCGCGATCATAGAGGCGATAACACTGGATATCTTCCCGCTCCAGCCAGCGGCGCAGATGCTTGCCGTTTTTACGCAAACGGTTGAGCAAAGGCTGCGCGCCTTCCGGCACATTAAAAGCGCCCTCATCAGCGACTTGCGCCACCGCAGGCGGCGTTTGCTTGCGCGGGGAATACAGGCGAATAAAGTTATTGAAAGGCCCGTTCTTCAAGCGCCATTGCTGTTCCAGGTTCATCCCGGAACGATCCATCACATCCACATCGGCGCCTAACAACAACGCTTGATAACCCGGCGCGCGTACCGCAAGAATCCGGCCGATAGAATAGTGTAGCCAGCCCGCCTGCTGTTTCTCGTCAAGACGCTCGCCCCAGGGAGGATTACCCACCACAATGCCGTTGGCGAC
>NZ_LWFX01001249.1:0-3953 GCF_001635175.1 Alcanivorax sp. HI0083
TGATGAAGAGTCCCTGGCGGTGGTGTCTTCCCCTGCCCCGATTGCCAATGTGCTGACCGCCGATGAAAAGGTGGTGGGCAAGGAGCTTCGCCAGTTTGCCCGTCCGGGCGAGCTGCTTTCCCGAAATCATCTTGAACCTGGCGGCACCCTCCCTGGCGCGTTACCGACGGGCTTTCGTGCCGTCGGCGTGGCTGTGGATAATGTGGTGATGGCTGGCGGATTGCTGCAGCCCGGTGATCTGGTGGATGTGGTGGTGGCTTTTCGCAAGGTGGAGCGTGATAACCCGGCGGCACTGGTGCTGTTGCGTAGCGTCCAGGTGTTGGCGGTAAAAGGCGCCATGGCCGCCGCCAGCAGTGATCAGGACCGTGAAGAGCAGCGTCGTAACAATACCGTGGTGCTGGCGGTGCCCAAGGACAAGGTGCCGCCATTGTTGCTGGCGGCTGAAGAGGGCGCGCTGCGTCTGGCAGTGGTTGCCAGTGACGACAAGGGTGACGAGAGCTCTGTGGCCAGTGCCCGTGGCAAGAAGGACAAACCGTTCTACTACAAGGATCTGTTCCCGGCTACCCGAGCGCCTGCACCGCAGGCCAAGCCGGGCCAGCGAGTCGAAGTCTATGAAGGGTCTGACTCAAGGAGCACGTATGTGCGTTAAGGGTGGGTTGATAAAAATGGGGTGGACCAGCTTGTCGGCGTTACTGCTTTTGGTGGTGGCGAATGTTGTACAGGCCGAGGAATTGACCGATTCCATGCGTTTGGCACCTGGGGATCAGAAGGTGCTGACGTTCCCCGCTGCGGTATCGAAAGTGGCTACGTCCGATCCGGGTGTGGCCGCCCTGACGGTGACCGGCAGTAATGAATTGCTGCTGACGGCGAAAGCTGAAGGTTCAGCAGTGCTGTCAGTGTGGTTGCGCAACAACGGCAAACCGTTGCGAAGCACCGTGGTTGTGGCGACGACGCTGGGTGACTCCCTGCCGTTCGGCACCCAGGTGCAGACGGATATTCGTGTGCTGGAAGTGAGCCGTTCCGAGTTGAACCAGTTGGGCATGAGTTACAGCAATTCATTCAATGGTGGTCAGTCTGCGGTGGGCATTGCCGCACCGGGCTCCGGCTTTCAGGTGCCGGGCGCGGTGCCTACTCCGCTGGGAACAGAGGGTTTTAACCTGTTTGGGTTCGGTCCCAACTCGGTGTTGGCCATTAATGCGCTGGAATCCGGTGGGTTTGCGTATACCTTGGCGGAACCGTCGCTCACCAGTCTGTCCGGCCAGAGCGCCAGCTTCCTGTCCGGTGGCGAATTCCCGGTGCCAACTCGCAGCACCACCGACGGAGTGCAGATCGAATTCAAGGAATTCGGCATTGGCCTGAGCCTGACGCCCACGGTCATCGACAAGAACCAGATTATTCTCAAGGTGGCGCCGGAAGTGTCCGAACTGGATTTCTCCGCCGGCGTGGAAACCGGTGGTGTGGCAGTGCCTGGCCTGCGTGTGCGGCGGGCGGAAACGACCGTGTCACTGGCCCCGGGTGAAACCTTCATTATCAGTGGTCTGGTTAGCCGTAACACCATTAACAGCAGCGCCCGGTTGCCGGGCATCGGCAATATCCCGCTGCTGGGTGCGTTTTTCCGGTCCACGCGAATTCAGAAAGATGACAAGGAGCTGGTGATGGTGGTGACACCGCATCTGGTGACGCCGCAGCAGGCCACCACCCCGCCGGTGACGTTGCCGGGCGCCGGCTACCATTCCAGCAGCATGGGCTGGCTGGATATGGCCACGGAAAGCCGACGCGGCTCCCAACCCATCCGTCATGGACTGAGCTGGTGATGCTATGAGTGACCACGACATTGTTCTCTCGGTTGTTGACGATGAAGGTATCGAAGCCTGGCTGGATAGGGTGGTGGAAGAGCCGTTCCGGCTGGAGCAGGTTAGCCGTTCCGATTTGACCCGGGTGCTGCGCTTACTGGAGGCGACGACGGCCCATGTGGTGATGGTCGAGATATCCGAAACGGATATGGACCAGTCGCTGGCCATCATTACGGCCCTGACCAGTGCACGCCCCTGGGTTACCGTGATCACCGTGTGTGCTCGCTCAAACCAGGAGCTGCTGCTCCAGGCCATGCGGGCCGGTGCCAGAGACTGCTTCGTAGCGGGTACGGATGCCGGGGATGTGCGTGAGCGCTTGCGCCGGCATCAGCTGCTGCGTGTTGGGCACTATGGCGACGAAGTGCGTTCCGGCACCAATAACCTCACTCTGGTGGCTTCTGCCAGCCCGACGGTAGACACCCGATTCCTGGCCCAGAATGTGGCGCTGGGTTTGAACCGCTTGTTCCCCGAGCAACGCTGCCTGGCCATTGATACCCAGCCGGGCGAACGCGGTATTTTCTACCTGGATGTGCACAACGAGTACAACCTGGAGAATCTGCTGGCCAGCCCGGAAACGCTGGATGAAACCCTGATTGGCACGGCGCTGGAAGAGTACCGACCGGGCTTGCGATTGCTGGCCGGAGGGGTGGAAAGCGGTGACCTGGCAGGGGACCGTAGTGCTGATTTGTTTATCGCCCTGAACCATTTGATGCAGATGTTTGACCGCATCGTGATCAATGTGGGCACGCTGGAAAGTCGCCATTGGGTGCGTGCGCTGGGCATTCATGCCCGCCACTTGTTGGTGGCCATGCATCCGCTGGTGGATCAGGCCCATGCCGTGCGCAGCCTGGGCAACGACTGGCGCTCTCACCTGGGCCGTGACAGTCAGGTCAGCCTGATTGTCGATGGCGTGGACAGCCATGCGCCACCGGGTGTGGATGAGCTGGCGGAGACGGCAGGCGTACCACTGCTTGGCGGTCTGCCAATGGATTGGCGTTATCGGCTGCTGGCCATGAATAGCGGCTTGCCGATTCAGGAACAATCTCCTCGTTGCCGGTATAGCCGGAACTTGCAGGCACTGATCGGCAAGCTGGAAATGCAGCAGGATGATGTGGCTGGCCAGGGCTGGTGGCAGCGCCTGCGCAGTAATGCGTAATGAGTCATCAAACGGTTAGTGAACGCAACGGATAGCAGGAGCAGTCGTGGCCGGACGGATTGATGCCGAATATCAGCAGCTCAAGGATCGCACCCATCGCTGGGTGGTGGAGCGGCTGGATGAGGAAGGAATTGAGGTCGGCAATGCTGGCCGTGATCAGCTGTCGGATTTTGTCCGCACGGCGGTGGGTCAGCATATTGCCCTGAATCGGGTGCCGCTTTCTACGCAGGACCTCAATCAGCTGGCCCGCGATACCCTTGATGAAGTGACGGGTTTCGGGCCGCTGGAGCCGTTGCTGGCGGATGATCGCATCAACGATATTCTGGTGAATGGGCCGGACAGTGTTTTCATCGAGGTGGCGGGGGTGCTGCAAAAAGCGTCCGTCCGGTTTATCAATGATGACCATGTGGTGCGGGTCATTCGTCGCATGTTGGCGCCACTCGGGCGGCGTCTGGATGAGTCCAGCCCGATGGTGGATGCGCGCCTGCCAGACGGTTCGCGGGTGAATGCCATTATCCCGCCGCTGGCACTGGATGGCCCCAGTATCAGTGTTCGCAAGTTTACCCGTAACCATCTGACTGCCCGTGAGCTGATCGAGTCTGGCTCACTGACGGACGCCTGCCTGGACATCATGGTCAAGGCAGTGGAATCGCGGCGCAATATTATTATCAGCGGCGGTACCGGCACGGGTAAGACCACCATGCTGAACCTGATCAGTCAGTACATTCCGCGCACGGAACGGATCCTTACCATTGAGGATTCAGCAGAGCTGGTGTTCAACCATCCCCATGTGGTGCGCCTGGAAACCCGCCCGGCCAATACCGAGGGCAAGGGCCGGATCAGCGCCCGGGAGCTGGTTATCAACGCGCTGCGCATGCGCCCGGATCGGGTGATTCTGGGGGAAGTGCGTTCCAATGAAATTATCGAACTGTTGCAGGCCATGA
>NZ_LWFX01001250.1:0-2786 GCF_001635175.1 Alcanivorax sp. HI0083
CTGCGCTTCATCGGCGCGTACTTGATCAGCGGCGTTGGCGCCGCCTTGCTGTTTATTGCCAAAGACCCACACAGTGGTATCCCGCTGGTCGGTGCCTCCGGCGCTATCTCCGGGCTTATGGGGTTATTTGTCGGCACCTACCGTCTGCAGCGGCTGGAGTTTTTCTACAGTCTGGGTTTTTTATTCGGCAGTTTCCGCGCACCGGCATTGGTGCTATTCCCGGTCTGGCTGGGCTGGGAGCTGGTGCAAGCCGCCACCGCCCAGACCAACGTGGCCTATATGGCCCACGCTGGCGGGCTACTCACCGGCCTGGCAATTGCATTTTGCCTGCCCTATACCCGGCCCCAAAAGGCAGCATCTGACACCCATAAGGGCGCCGCCCGAGATACGCTTCGTCAGGCTCCCGTGCCCAGGCTGAGCCAACAACTGGCCGAGCAACTACGCTTCTCTGACGCTCAGGCACACTGTCGCCAACAACTGAACAGCACCCCCACCAGCTTGCCCCAATGGTGCTTTTTCCTGGAAATGGGGGCGCGCGTTCAGCAATTGCCTGGCGCCATGATGGAGAGCATCAAGGCGCTGCGCGAACAGCCCGGCAGTGACGCCCTGCTTGGTCAGGTGTGGAAGGAATTTGAAACACTGGGCGGCCAGGTCCATACCTTGCCGGCGCCCTATCAATTACTGCTGGCGGAGCTGGCCTGGCGACAGAAACAGCGTCACAAGGCCACCGCTATTTTAACAGCCCTGCAAGCCAGCGACTGGCAACATCCCCGCCTGGAAGCCCTTAGCCAGAAGCTTGCAAACGCTTGAACATGGACTGTGTTTGCTGCCCCGTCTGGCTGTTGAACTGTTCGGGAAACCGGCGGGACACAAACTGCAGCAACTTTCCCGCACGGACCAGATCAGCCTGGTGTTCCAGATATAACTGCGCCAGCAATACATAAGCATCCCCAAGCTGGCGAAAATCCGGCGCGCGCTGGTGCAGATTCATCAATACATGCTGGGCGTCTTTCAAGCGGCCACGTTCGTGCAGCGCACGGGCCAGCGACAGGCACAATGCGGGGTCGTCATCAAAACGAAAACCCGGCCGCTGTTGAAGCGCTTCCAGCCAGATTTGCACCGCAGACCCTTCCATGCCACGACTCAACTGCTGACGTAAAAACCGCACCAGATGCTGCTCCCAGGGTTTCTCCTTTTTCAGCAAATGCAGTAACCGCAACCGCCGCCAGTTCAGATCCTGATGGAGCGGTGCACTGGCAAGCCCCCGGTTTACTCCCTTGAGCGCATCCTCAAAGCGGCCTTCCTGCGCATACACATGGGCAGCACCGATGGACTCCGCCACTTCGAAATCATCCGCTGACAGGGAGCGCCCGCGTGGCTCATCCCAGGCCAACCCCAGAGCACGCGCTTTCTCGTTCAACAGCGCGCCCATCATGGCCGCCGCCACAAGCGTGGTGTACACAGAAAAACAGGTGCCCAGAAACATGAACAAGACAGGGGCGTTGCCAGTTTCCAGGATCGACGGGGCAGCAGTGACCGCCATTACCGCAAACCACAGCAATAAATAGGAAACACCAACGGTCACAATCAGTTGCAACCAACGCAGCGGATTCAGGGCAGCACCCAATGAGTGGCTTACGGCCAGGATCATCAGCGCAGCAGGCAATACCAGCGCGGCCAGCGCCAATAGCCCCATCCCCAGCACCACCGAAGAAGGCATTAACAGGACCGGCCCCACAAACAGCACCACCATTAATGCAATCTGCTTTAACAACAATCCGCCTTCCGACATCACGTCCAAAGGTGAAGGCGGTTGCCATTCGTCAGCTGCCACAGCGGCAATCACAAAAAGCGCATAGACGGTTAGCATCAAGCTAAGAAACAGCAGCAACAGACCGGTCAGCAACCCCATGGGCAGCACGCTGGCCGCGCCCACGGCCAGGATCAGCCACACGGCTGGCGGCTTGAAACCATAACGCAGAATATCACCGGAGCGCTGCCAGAAAGGCGTACCGGGTTCACCGTCGCCCTGCCACTCCAGACTCTGGCTGCACAACAGACAACGGGGCTGACCCGCCTTGAAATTGTCTTCCCCTCCGGGCACACATTGCCCGCAATAAAACGTGCTACAACCAGAGCAGCGCCAGCTGCCCGGCCGCTCACGGTGATACCCACACACTTCCATGTTTCCCCCACTTCCTGTTTTTTAGCAATCCTTATTGAAACGACACAGAACCCATAAACGTTGCCGCCGCTCTTGCAGCTTTAATGATCAGGTCCTGTTGTTGCAATCCACTGCGTTTCAGCGGTTTGAAATCATGATCGCCACTGGGTAGCCAGTGTAATTGCACCCGCTCCGGCAGGCCATAACCTGCCACCTCGTCCGGTTTACCAAAGGGGTCCCGCTCGCCCTGGCAGACCAGCATGGGGGCCGTCAGCGCCGGCAAGTGATCAATGCGGGTTTTCTCCGGTTTCCCGGGCGGATGAAAGGGGTAGCCCAGCGCAATTACGCCAGCCACATCCAGCGCGGCCACACCATTGCCCTCAGCGGCCAGCATGGAGGCCATGCGTCCGCCCATGGATTTGCCGCCGATCCACAGTGGCAGCGCGCCATCGGGAGTCTCAGACAATTCAGCCGCCAGTGCCCGGGCTTCTCTGACACGCTCGGCAAACGCCGCCAGCAACTTGGGTGCGCGGTCCGGCGGGAATTGTCGTTGCTCCTCACGACGGCGCTGCATGTAGGGAAACTCAAAGCGCAACACCGCCACGGAATGCGACGCCAACGC
>NZ_LWFX01001251.1:0-4149 GCF_001635175.1 Alcanivorax sp. HI0083
GCTGATGATGACTGAAAATAATACCACAACCACTCAGCTCCACGGTTGCGACACCGTGGTCAAACTCTGGCGCAAGCAATGCCTGGAGCGGGGCAATAATATTGCCCACCGCGAAAAGGAACTGGGCATCTGGCAGAGCCATACCTGGCTGGATTATTACGAGAAAGCCCGCGCCATTGGCGTTGCGCTGCTGTCGCTGGGACTGGAACGCGGTCAGCCGGTTTCGATTCTCAGTGAAGACAACAAGGAATGGCTGTACTGCGATCTGGGTATTGCCGGCGCCGGGGGTATCAGTAACGGCGTCTACACCACCGACAGCCCCGAGCAGTTGGCGTACCTGATCAACGACAGTGAATCGGCCTTCCTGTTTGTAGAAAACGATGAGCAACTGGACAAGTATCTGACCGTGCGTGATCAGGTGCCCACGCTGAAAAAAGTCATCGTCTACGACCGCAAGGGGCTACGGGATTTTGACGATCCCATGGTCATGTTCCTGGATGAGCTTTACGCCCTGGGTGAACAGATCCCGGATGCAGAAGCGCAGTTCAGTGCCAGCATTGCCCAGAGCCAGCCCGATGATATCCGCATGCTGATCTATACCTCCGGCACCACCGGGGCGCCGAAGGGGGCCATGATCAGTCACCGCAATGTGCTGTTCCAGCTCGAGGCCGGTGAGCAGGTGCTGGATGCCCATGAAGACGATGATCAGCTTTGCTTCCTGCCCCTGTGTCATATTCTGGAACGGCTGGTGTCGGTGGAGCTGCCCATCTACAAAGGCTGTACCGTGAACTTTGCGGAAAGCCCGGAAACCGTATTCGAGAACCTGCGCGAAGTGTCACCGAATACCTTCGCCGCCGTGCCGCGCCTGTGGGAAAAAATCTACAGCTCCATGATGACCCTGCGTGATGAAGCCACGGCTTTCGGGCGTTGGTGTTTCGACCGTGCCGTGGCCGCCGGGGAAGCCTGGCACTGTGACCGCAATCGCTCGCCGCTGTCGGCCCTGCAGTACCAGTTCTGGAATCTTCTGGTGCTGCGCAATGTCCGGGATCTGATTGGCATGAACCGCCTGCGCCGGGGGACCACCGGGGCGGCTCCCATTGCTCCGGAACAGATCCGCTGGTTCCAGTCGTTGGGTGTGCCTTTGTTCGAAGGGTACGGCATGACCGAGACCACCGGTGTGGCCTCCCTGAACAGTATCAAGCGGGAGAAGGTGGGTACCGTGGGCGAAGCGTTGCCGGGCACGGAGGTGCGTATTGCCGAGAACGGCGAAGTGCTGGTGCGTGGTGGCCATGTCTTCGCCGGCTACTGGCGGAAACCGGAAAAAACCGCAGAAGACATCCGTGATGGCTGGCTGCATACCGGGGACGTGGGGCGCCTGGAAGATGGCATGCTCACCATCACCGGCCGTCTCAAGGACATCATTATCACGGCGGGGGGCAAGAATATTACCCCGGCGGAAATCGAAAGCCGGATGAAATTCTCCCCCTATATTTCCGATGCCGTGGTGATTGGTGACAAGCGTAAATACCTCACCTGCCTGATCATGATTGATCAGGAAAATGTGGAGAAATACGCCCAGGATCGCCAGGTACCGTTTTCCAATTTCGCTTCCCTGTGTCGGGCCAAAGAGGTGCTGGACCTCATCGACAGCATTGTTCAGGACGTGAATAAACAGTTCGCCCAGGTGGAACAAATCAAGTATTTCCGCCTGATCGATGTGCTGCTCACCGCCGAGGATGAGGAGCTGACCGCCACCATGAAGCTGAAGCGTTCCTTCGTGGAGAAAAAACACAAGCACCTGATTGATTCCATGTATTGATGGTACGAGAGGAGAGTGCATCATGAAGAAGCTTTGTCTGACGGCCCTGGCCGCCATAGCCCTTGTGGGCTGCAGTGACAACAAGGATGAAGAAAGTGCCGCGGTCGAGCCCGTGCGTGGCGTCACCGACACCGAGATTCGCCTGGGGGGCATGCATGACCTGTCTGGCGTGTTCGCCGCCTTCTCGTCGCCGGCGGTGCAGGTGGCCAACGACATGTTCGAAGAAGTGAACGAGCAGGGCGGCATTCATGGCCGCAAGATTCGTTATATCGTCGAAGACCATGCCTATCAGGTTCCCAAGGCAACGCAAGCGGTGAACAAGCTGGTCAGCCGCGATGAAGTCTTCGCCATGGTCATGAGCCTGGGGACGCCCCACAACCTGGCAGCATTCCCGATCATGGACCGTAACAACGTGCCCAGCATTCTTCCCCTGGCGCTTTCCAAGCCCATGGAAGAGCAGGGCGACTTCCGCTATCGCTACGTGTTCGGCCCCAGCTATTACGACGGTGTTCTTAAAGGTGTGAACAAGCTGGTGGAAACCGATGGCATCGAAAACCTGTGCGTGATGTATATCCCCTCCGACTTTGGTGAGGAAGTGAACCAGGCCGCCACCGACGCGGCTGCCAACAATGATGCCCTGAATCTGTTGGAAAGCTCCTCCCATCGCCCTGACGAAAGTGATTTCACCGGCACCCTGGCGCGCCTGCGCGATGCGGGCTGTGAGCTGGTGGCAGTGGCGCTGCCGGTGCGCCCGATCATCACCGTGGTGGCCACGGCCAAGCAGATGGGCTGGGATGATGCCAAGTTCATCGTCTCCCAGGCGGGTTTCCATTCCGCCGTTGCCGCTGCACCGGGTGGCGTCACCGAGGGGTTGTATGGCGTAGCGTCCTGGGAAGATATCGTCAGCCGCATGCAGCATGTGCCGGAAACCCAGGCCTGGGCGGATGAGTACAAGGAAACATACGGCGAGCTGCCCAGTGGTGGTGCTGTCCTGGGGCGCGTTGGCGCCATGGTCATGATCAACGCCCTGCGCGATGCAGGCCCGGACCTGACCACCGAATCCTTCCTGGATGCCATGGAGTCGCTCAAGTTCACCGACAAGGTGACCGGTGTCGATACCCAGATGAGCGAGACCAATCACCGCGCCGGCAGCGGGATCATCCTGTCTCAGGTGAAGGATGGCATCTGGCGGCCCGTTGCTGAAATGGAATAAGCCGCAATAGATGCAACAGAGACAACCACCGGCCCGCAAGGGGCGGTGGTTTTCAGTTTTTATCCTGTTTTTTCTACGACTTTTCTCTCTGCGTTCTGAGCGCGCCCGCCACTGACAACCCTCCCGGTTCATCACTTTTCCGTTAAACAGCCGCGCTGCATTTTGGTAATCCACTCTGAACTTTCGGTTGAGTGACGAGGCTATTTGCTCTGCCGCAGCATGGCCCAGTGTCGTACCGGGGTCCCGGGGATGTCATCTTCATGCACCACCTCAAAACCGAACCGTTGATACAGGGACACATTGTTCGGGTTGTGGGTATCCAGGTAGCAGGGCAGTCCTTGCTCGTCTAGCTGATCCAGCGAGGGTTGTAACAACGGGGTCGATAGCCCGCGGCCCTGTTGCGATGGATCGATACCGAGTAGCAGCAGATACACATGGGGCGTGCTGAGAACACGATGGTGTACTGCCTGCATGGCATTGCCTGCCTGCATCTGGCGTTTTATCGCGCCGGGGCCTTGCTTGATCAGGGCGCGCACCGCGCCGAAGCGCAGCATATCGGCCACGCTGTGCCGCAGGGCTGATGATGGCAGCCAGACAGCGGCACCATCCTGTGGTTGCTGGGTGGTGTGTACCTGACCGTTTTGACTGGCATGGGCAACCAGAAACCGGAAGGTAGGGTACGCCAGCGCTTCACGTTGCGTTGCGTTCGGGAAGAAGTAGGCAAACAGAGGGTCATGGAAAAAGGCCCGGCAGAACATGTGGGCGATGTCGTTGAGGGGCGGTTGGGGTGTTGTCATTTAAGGAGTATCCGGCAGCGTCATGGAGGAGCATACCGGAAAAAGCAGGTTCATCGCGGAATTGAGTGAGGAGCCGGTTTCAGGGTGGCTCTCATTATCCCGACATTGGCAATGCTGGACGTCGGATGCCCGACCGCTGACGCTTAGTCAAAATCGGAAAACGAAGTTTCCATGCCATGTTCGTAAAGTGAATGACCCCGTCATTCCATGAATCATCGCCCCCTGAGCATTCCTCAAAAGACGTAGTGACATAGCGATAACCTCGCAGACTATATGCGGCATCAGGCATCAGGCATCAGGCATCAGGCATCAGGCATCAG
>NZ_LWFX01001252.1:0-1353 GCF_001635175.1 Alcanivorax sp. HI0083
GTGGACAAACGATCCCAATCCACCGATTCGCGATCCGGCATCCAGACACCGGCAAACGTAGACGCATCCGCCAGCACCAGCTCCGCATTGAGCATCGGCACACCGTGGTAATCGCCGGCCATTCCCCCGGCTCGACGAATCACCGACCACCAGGCCGGCGGGCGCCAGTGCAGGCGCACATCCGGCAGGTGGCAGCTTAGCTCGGTTTCTGCCACGCAGCATTCCAGCACGCTGTCCTGCTGACGGCTCAACCCCTGCCGCCACAATGCCGACCCCGCCACCATGACCAGCGACGGAAAGGCCCGCAGCAATGCCCGACACCGGTCTTCATCGGTGAGCGGCTCGCCCAGTATCACCTTGTAGAATACCGGGCGCGGCGGCGCCACCTGCTTGACCACTCCGGCTTCAAGCCAGCGCAGCACGGTATCCAGCGCGCCGCCAGATTCCTCCGGTTGCAGCTGCTTCAGATCCGAGAGGGTAAAAACCCGCGGCAAACTATCCAGTGCTGGAGACAACATCGTCATTGCCTGCATTAACGGTCTGCCACATCGGCCAACGGCAACCGCAGGCCCAGGCAGTAACGCAGGGCCATGGTCCACGTCAGCAGATGGCAAATCACCGTGAGCTGCCGGGCTTCTGGCAACCCGGCCAAGCGCAGCAACACCACATCATCGACCTGACGCTCAAGCCCCTTGATTTGCCGGGCCCGCAGGTCATTGGGGTTCTGGCGTTGCGCCAGGCGCAAGGTCAGCAAGCGCCCCTGAATATCATCTTCCTGGGCCGCATAGGCGCGCTCGACCAGGCTGTAACTGGACAGGTGCCGCATGGTACGCGTGCGCTGCTGGCGCCGGGAACGATGCTTTTGCGGCACCACCAGCACAGAGAAGACCCGCGCCAACCACTGCACAACAGGCAACCAGCGGGCCCCATCGCGGCACGCCATCAGGTACCAGCCCCAAGCTCGCAGACGAGACACATCCCGGCGCAGCACCCGCACCCGGGCATGGCTATCCGCACTGCCCGACGAGGCAAAGCTGGCCCGGTAAACGGCCAGGTACTCCTGCAGGGCCTGCAGCCGTGTCTCCACCGCCTCCAGCCCCAACTCCTGCTGACGCCATTTTCCCGCGCCCTGCTGTGTCCCCATAAACTGCAACTCCTGCATAGCCACTACTCAAAGACAATGCATAAAAAGTGAACGCCGACGCCGCTGTGAAACAGATTCAGCCCGGCACCGCTAACTCTAACGATGCAACCCTGCCCACCCCAGAACAAAACCGTCCGATTTCCGTGTAGCCACGTAGCCGTTTTGTATCTTCCTGATACAGCCATTGGAACCAGTTCACACTTCCCATT
>NZ_LWFX01001253.1:0-5315 GCF_001635175.1 Alcanivorax sp. HI0083
GGCTCCCCCGCCAGCGTCACGCTGGACAAAGGCACCCGGCTGCATGCCAACGCCGTGATAGTCTGCGCCGCCGGCGCCAGCCAGCAGCTACCAGGGCTGGGCTGGCTACCGCTCAAGCACATTCGGGGTCAGGTCAGTTATTGCCAGGCCACCGAGGCGTCCCGGCAATGGCAGCAGGCGCAATGCCATGGCGGCTACCTGACACCCGCACTGGATGATCTGCACTGCGTGGGTGCCACCTTCAATCTACACGACAGCCAACCCGCCCCCACCGATGCAGACGACGCTGACAACCTGGCACAACTGAAACACTACCTGCCCGGACACTGGCAGGCGTTAGGCGGGGAAGCCATTATCATCCAGGACCGGCGCGTGGCCTTTCGTTGCCAGAGCCTTGACTTTGTTCCTCTGTGCGGCCCGTTGCCCGTGGCCACCGACAACCCACATCGTGCGGCCACCGGCCTCTACCTGAACCTGGCCCACGGCAGCCGTGGCATTACCGGCACGCCGCTGTGCGCCGACTTGCTGGCCAGCAAAATTACCGGGCAGCCGCTGCCCGTGGACGCACAATTGGTTGACGCCCTGGACCCTTCGCGGTTTATTGTTCGCAAACGAAAAAGACAACCTGAGTGGAAACCATGACCCTAGTAAGCTTGCCAGTCACCGCCCTGTACGCCGCCCTGTGCGGTTTTCTTGTCATCGCCCTGGCCGCCAATGTAGTCCGTTACCGGCTGGGGAAAAAAGTCTCCCTGGGCGATGGTGGCCATAAAGACGTGAACCGTGCCATCCGCGCCCACGGCAACACGGTGGAGTACATTCCGCTGGCGCTGATCCTGATGGCATTGCTGGAAATCAATGGCGGCGGCAATAGCGCCCTGCACGTGTACGGCATCCTGCTGCTGGCCGGGCGCGTGTCCTACGCCTATGGCATGCTGGTGCCGCGCAGCAGCGCCAACCTGCCCCGCCAGCTCGGCGTCCTGTCGTCCTGGATTGTCATCATCGGCGCGGGCATCCAGTTGCTGTTGTCATAAGACGCAAGCACGACGCCCCAAGCCTGATGCCTGACGCTAAAGAAAAAGACAAAAGCGGAAAACTGAAATTCAGGGGCTGCACACGTTATCGAATTCGGCCCTTACCCTATTCACTTTTATAGAACTGGATTTATGCCCATCATTGTTCCCTGGAAAGACTTGCCTGCGGATACCCTTCACAACCTGATTGAAGAATTCGTCACCCGGGACGGCACCGACTACGGCGACACGGAAATTTCCACCGCCACCAAAGTAGAACAAGTGCGTGAACAGTTGAAAAAAGAACAGGTCTTTGTGGTCTTCGATGAGACCACCGAGAGTGTTTCCGTGCTGAGCAAGGAGCAACTCGCGGAAATAGAAAACAGCCTGTGATACCTGCCTCGTTTTTTTGACGAATGGTTGGGTTACGCCGCGTTGCGGAGCAACCCAACTGGCAACGGGTTTCAGAAGGTGAATCCCACTCCCAGACTGAACGCATAGACATTCATGTCAGCGTTGAACTCCGCGTCCCCCACCTCCGCATACTGGTACTGCGGCAAACCTGGCGCCCGGATGAAGGTTCTTTCCACCGTGGCCGAAACATCTTTCACGCTGATGTATTTAAAATCCGCCGCCAGCCACCAGTAGTCCGTCATCCGCCAGTCCACCCCCACCTGGCCAACCCAGCCAAACTTGTTCTCGATTTCCAATTCCGGCTCGCCCACTTCAGTAAGAATGGGGTTAGTCACGTGGCTGTCATAGGTGAATAAATACACCACTCCCAACCCGGCATAAGGGCGGAAATTTCGCTCGTTACGAAAACGCTTAACCAATGTCACCATGGGAGGCGCCACCTTGGTTTCCGCCACTTTTTCTCCCAGCGCTGGCACACCGGTAGGGATGCCATTCGCTTCCGTCACCAGAGGCACATCGGCAATGCGCCCCTTGGCCTTGAGTTCAAGAGTCGGCGGCATGGCGGCCATGGTCTCCAGCGACCAACCACCGCCCCAGACGCCCCAACGCAGCTTATAACCAATGGTGGCCGCCGGGATGGTGAGCGGATCACTGAACGCATCCCCCTCCTGTTCCCCTGGTTCCACCGCCACTTCCGCGATTTCCGACAGATTACTCAGGGTAATGGAGTTGGTCTTCACATCCGGGCTCATGTAGATCGCCCCGAGACGAAAGTAGAGCCGGTCCTCGCCGAACAGTTTCTGAGTGAACTTCACCCCGGGATAGTCCGGCCCGTAAAGATCCTGAGCAGCAGAGGCATTAGAGGCATTAGCGCCAAGCAGCCCCAATACAACAGCAAGATAAAAACGCTTTTTATGACTCATTGTTGTTCTCATTGTTACTGGTCTCCCGCATTTTCCTGACCCACCGAGGTAAAGCGTGCGTGGGCCGGGTTGTTGACCACACGGATACGGAAGTCATCCTTGGCAATACCCAGCTCAAGAGAGCCAACCCCCTCTTCCGGCAGCACCCCGCCAATAATCAGATCAAGCAGGTCGCCCAACACCGGAATAAGGGCACCCAGGTCGATACTCAGATTCAGTGAGGCCGCAATGGCCGAGGCATTGCTGGATTCCAGCGTTATCTGACCATTGCGCAGGAACTTCACCGGCCCATTCAGGTAGGCGGACACCGGCAGGCTTCTCACGTTGGCGTCAGCCACATTGGGAATGGCTGCGCCACCAGGAATCAGTGCTGAAAAAAGACGAACATCCGGAGCATCAAGCCAGGCATCCAGGCGGGTAATGAAAACCGGGTCTTCCATTTCCTCACCGGTGTCGGGATCGATGGCATTGATAACAAAACCGCGCAACGGCTGCGGCGGCATGTCGTCATAGGGCCGGAAACGCAGCACCAGTGCACCGGTTTCCAGGGGCAAGGGAATAAGATCACCCAGCACCGGGATCGCCAGATTGGCGTTGGCGGTCAGTGACGTTCCCATCACATGCTGGGCATTGATTTCCACTGGAATGGCGGTGTCGCCAACGGTCTGGATACAATAAATATCCCCGTCGGCATCTTCATTGGTGGCACACCAGCGGCCATTGCCTTCATCCTCCATGCCGATGTAACTCAGGTCCAGCGGCGCCTTGGGCAGGAACGCCATGGGCAAGGCCGCATGAGTAAAGATCTGGTCCCCCTCATCAAGATTGGCACCGCCAATCAGGCCCCCGGTGCTTTTGATAAAGCCCCGGGCGTGGTTTTTTTCTGCGTCTGGCTCGTCCGCGTCCTGAACCCCGTTACCGTTTACGTCCGTGTACTTGCGTGTCAGCACGGTGGCATAAGCCGCCCCGACGTCAGCCGTCGCGGTAAAATCAATCAGAATTGGTGGGCCACCTTCACAGGGCATATTGGAAAGAGAGCCACAGGTGCCCATGCCATTGAGCGGATCCGTATTGATACCCAGATTGTCGAACCGGTCATGGCTACGAAATACGTCCTCCCCATTGTCACCACCGTTGATCACCAGCCGATATGCCTTCCCCGGCACCATGGTGTTGGGGGGCGGCACCGCACGCAGACGCAGGCTGTTACGACGGGCTGACAGCGGAATAGACTCCCAACCGCTATCCGTTGCTTCAGCCAGACACATGGCTCCGCCTTCACAGGACTCGCCATCCGCAGCAATGGTGCCAAAGGTCATGGACGCCAGCTCCATGGGCATATTGAAGCTCACTTCAATGGGGCGGCTGACGTCGTAAAAGAACGGGTAATACAGTGAATCTTCTGCCAGGCCGCCGGCACAGCGCCCAGCCATTTCCAGGGTGTTCCCCTGGGCATCCTGCTGCTCGACGCCACGGTCTTCCAGGGCACAACCGATACCCGGATACAGCCCCAGCACCACGGGCGGCAGCACCGGTGCATCGTTGTTGGCCGCGTAGCTGGCGGTATCAAAAACAATCTGACCGCTGCCGTCGGTGGCATCACCGGGCACAAATTCCAGGTGCGAGGGATCGAAGATATCCATGTCTTTCAGGTTATCGCCCAGATCCAGGTTATAGCGCTCCCCCGCCGCCAGTTCATTGAGCGGTGTAATGACCAGATTGGAACCGCTGCTGCGTACCTGGATCGGCACCGGCTCGCTGCTGTTTTGACGGAACAGCTGAACCCCCTCCATACCGTCATCGCTCACCGGCTCGTTGAATACCACAATGATATTGTTGCTGGGTTCCACCTGGACCTGATTATGTTCGGGGAAGGAGCCGGTGGCCTGCAGTGGGTCGCGGTTGAGCTGATCAAACTTGAATTCCGAATCGGCACGCACCCCCAAGGCAAAGTCGGCGCTAACCTTGGCCGCGCCACTGAGAATATCCAGTTCCAGAGTGCGGAAGACCTCAAACGTCAACGCCCCATCTTTTACGTCCACCACACCAACCGCCTGCACATGCATCAGGTTCTGGTTCACCGATGCATTGCCTCGCGGTTCCACCGCATGCATGGCGAGATCGAAATTCATGTAGACATACATCGGCGCAAAATCGTCATCGGGCTGAAAGCCCTCAGGCCGATAGGGATTGGTGGTCAGATAGCCGGTCACGTCAGTGACAAAGGTGCCGATCAGGTCACCGGTGAACATGGGCGTGCGTACTTCACCGCCCAACAGGATCGGGTCAATACCGGTAATGCGCAGCTGCTGCCCGGCACGGGCCACCACCGGTACCGCCTCCACATGCTCATCCGGACGCCCCATCCAGCCTTCCAGCACCAGAGGCATGGCATTCACCTGGGTGATCCCCAGCGCCTCGGTTTCCAGGTTGAACTGGTTGAGCGGCAACCCATGCAGGCGCGAGGTTTGCGGATACCCCGGATCCCCCAGTGCAGGCTGGGCCTTCATCAACTGCTTGATCGGCGGGTTGCGGTCCGCCACATCATCTTTGGACAGCCGGGGCGTCAGCGTATAGGTGACCGTTTCCAACAAGTCCTCATCAAAATCTTCCAGACCATCCAGTGTCAGCGTGTAGGTATCCCCGCCGATCAGGTCTTCCTTCGGATCAAGGGTGATGTAATGGCGTTCACTGAGAATCCTCACATCCACCAGTTCACCGGTTTGCTGATGTTCCAACTTGACCGTATCGCCCTAGCGCACGGTGGTTTGCACCAGTGGTTCGGTAAGGGTGATGCGTACCGGCGAAAAATCCATGAACGGAAAACGTGCCGCGCCTTCAGAGTCGGGCAGATAGACCTCAGGGTTTTCCTGATTGATGACCAGCACCCCCGGCGCCTGGTCCGGCACCGGATCGTATTGGCGAGTGCGGAAGGTGATCAGCGGACCGTCCAGCTCCAGGTTCACCA
>NZ_LWFX01001254.1:0-5885 GCF_001635175.1 Alcanivorax sp. HI0083
ACTCCGGTATTGCTGAACCTGAGCCTGATCGGCTGCGCCCTGTTTCTGGCGCCGCACTTTGCCGAAGACCGCATGGCGGTGGCCCTGGCCTGGGGGGTGTTGATCGCCGGGGTGGTGCAGTTGTTATTCCAGTTGCCCTTTCTGGCCCGGCTGAACCTGATGCCGATCCCGCGCATGGGTTGGCGCGACCCGGGTGTGCGCAAGATCATGAAACTGATGGCGCCGGCCCTGTTCGGGGCGTCGGTTTATCAGCTCAACTCTCTGGTCAACACGATTCTGGCTTCCATGCTGGAAACCGGGTCGGTGACCTGGCTGTACTACACGGACCGACTGATCGAGTTGCCGCTGGGCATTTTTGCGGTGGCCATCGGCACCGTGATTCTTCCCAGCCTGTCCAGCAAGCATGCGGATGCCTCGCCAGAGGCATTCTCGCGCACGCTGGATTGGGCGATTCGCATGGTGTTGCTGATCGGCTTGCCCGCGGCGCTGGCGTTGTTCGCACTGGCCGAGCCGCTGCTGTCTACGCTGTTCCAGTACGGGGAATTTTCCGCCTTTGATGTGACACAGACGGCGGCCTCGCTGCGAGCGTATAGCGCCGGGTTGTTGGCGGCCATGCTGATCAAGGTGTTGGCGCCGGGGTTTTACGCCCGCCAGGACACCCGCACCCCGGTGCGGATTGGGGTGCTGGCCATGCTGGCCAATATGCTGCTGGGCGCCTTGCTGGTGTGGGAGTGGCGCCATGTGGGGCTGGCCTCGGCCATGGCGCTGTCGGCCTGGCTGAATGCCGGGTTGCTGTATCTGGGGCTGCGCCGCAGTGGCGTGTACCAGCCATTGCCGGGTTGGGCGTTGCAATGGTTGCGGATGCTGTTGGCAGGGGCTGCCATGGTGGTGGCCTGCTACTGGTTGTCGTTGCAGACGGTGGTGTGGAATGAGGCCGGGGTGTGGTCGCGGGTTGGCTGGCTGTCGCTGATTGTTGCTGCCGGCGTGGTGATTTATCTGTCGTCACTGGTGGTGTTAGGTTTGCGGGTGCGCCATCTGCGCCGTTAAGGCGTCTGCCTGGCGCTTCGTTTTACTCGCTCCGGTCTGCATCGCCGATGGTGTGCCTGGTTTTGATTTGGCGTGAAGCATGCTGGCCTGTTGCGTGCAGCGTAGTGGTGTTCCTGTATAATCGGGCGTCTTTTGAGATGAGGGTGAGATGCGACTGATTCGCGGCATTCACAATCTGCGCGACACGCATCGCGGCTGTGTGGCCACCATCGGCAATTTCGATGGGGTGCATCAGGGTCACCAGCGCATTCTGGATCAAGTGATCGCAGAGGCCCGTCGTCGTGGTTTGAAATCCACGGTGATGTTGTTTGAGCCGCAGCCTCAGGAATTCTTTTCTCCCCAGACCGCGCCGCCGCGACTGATGTCGCTGCGCGACAAGTTGATCGCTCTGCGCGAGGCCGGTGTGGATCAGGTGCTGTGCGTGCGCTTTGATGAGCGTTTTCGCTCTCTAACCGCCCAGGCCTTCGTGAAAGCCCTGTTGGTGGATGGCCTGGGCGTGGAATATCTGGTGGTTGGGGATGATTTCCGTTTCGGTTGTGGCCGGGACGGTGATTTCGCCTACCTGCAGCAGGCCGGCCAGCAGTTCGGCTTTGCGGTGACGGATACCGCTACCTGTGAGGTCGACGGTGAGCGGGTGTCCAGTACGCGGGTGCGGGCGGCGCTGTGTGACGGCGATTTTGCTCTGGCAGAGCGCTTGCTGGGGCGACCTTTTGCCATCAGTGGGCGGGTGCGCCATGGTGACAAGATCGGTCGGACCCTCGGCCTGCCCACGGTGAATCTGGCACTGAAGCGGTTGCAGTCTCCCTTGCACGGCGTCTTCGCGGTGACGGTCACCGGTGCCGGGCTAACCGATCAGCCGGGGGCGGCCAATATGGGCACGCGGCCCACGGTGAATGGCACGGAAAACCGTCTGGAGGTCTACCTGCTGGATTACAGTGATTCGGCGGGTGGTGCTGGTTCGGACGACACGCAGCACACGCATCAAGACAGCCTTTATGGCGCACACCTGACTGTGGCCTTCTGCCATTATGTGCGCCCGGAAGAAAAATTCGCGGATCTGGACCAGCTCAAGACTGCCATCCGGCAGGATGTGGACGCGGTTCGGGCTTTTTTTGATATGCCTACGGTGTAATAAGCGGAATCATGACGGACTACAAGGCAACGCTAAACCTTCCCCAAACCGGCTTTCCGATGAAAGCCGGCCTGTCCCAGCGTGAACCTGCGCGGCTCAAAGAGTGGCAGCAAAAGCAGCTGTACCAGAAGATTCGCGAGACCTTTGCCGGTCGGCCCAAGTTCATTCTTCATGATGGTCCTCCCTACGCCAACGGCGATATTCATATCGGCCACGCGGTGAACAAGATCCTCAAGGACATGATCGTCAAGTCCCGCACCTTGGCGGGCTTCGACGCGCCCTATGTGCCGGGCTGGGATTGCCATGGTCTGCCCATCGAGCTGATGGTGGAGAAGAAAGTCGGCAAGGCCGGACACAAGGTGGACGCCGGTACCTTCCGCAAGAAATGCCGCGAATACGCCAGCAAACAGGTGGCCGGACAGAAGTCCGACTTTATGCGTCTGGGCGTGTTTGGCGACTGGGATAACCCCTACCTGACCATGGATTTTGCCTTCGAGGCGAACATCATCCGCTCGCTGGGCAAGATTGTGGACAACGGCCACCTGCAGCAGGGCTTCAAGCCGGTGCATTGGTGTCTGGATTGCGCCTCCGCGTTGGCGGAAGCGGAAGTAGAATACGAAGACAAAACCTCGCCGGCCATCGATGTGGCATTCCCGGTGGTGGATGTGGCGGACTTTGTTGCCCGCTCAGGCATTGAAGCCAGCGCTCCGGCGCTGGTGATCTGGACCACCACCCCCTGGACTCTGCCGGCCAACCGGGCGGTGGCAGTGCACCCGGAGCTGGATTATCTGCTGCTTTCCGGCGAGCAGGACGGCGTGGCCCGTGAGCTGCTGGTGGCGGAGGCGTTGGCCGATGATCTGGTGGCACGCTGGGGGTTGGTCAATGTGTCCCGTTCGGCCACCGTCACCGGCAGCAAGCTGGAAATGATGGCTTTGCAGCATCCCTTCCTGGAGGCCCAGGTGCCAGTGATCTTCGGTGAGCACGTCACCACCGACGCCGGTACCGGCCTGGTGCACACCGCCCCGGGCCATGGTGCCGATGACTTTGTGGTGGGCAAGCAGTACGACCTGGATCCGATCAGCCCGGTGCTGGATAACGGCCTGTTCCGCGACGATCTGCCCGTGGTGGGTGGCCTGCATGTGAGCAAGGCCAACGAGCCGGTGATCGAGGCGCTGAAAGACAGCGGCAACCTGGTCAAGTTGGCGAAAATTGAACACAGCTACCCGCATTGCTGGCGTCATAAAACGCCGCTGATTTTCCGTGCCACGGCGCAGTGGTTTGTGTCCATGGATCAGGCGGGCCTGTTGCCCCGCGCCCGTCAGGAAGTCGACAAGGTGCAGTGGCTGCCCGAGTGGGGCAAGGCGCGCATTGAAGGCATGCTCACCGATCGTCCCGACTGGTGTATTTCCCGTCAGCGCACCTGGGGTGTGCCGATTGCCCTTTTTGTTAATAAGGAAACCAGCGAGCTGCACCCGGATACGCCGGCCCTGATCGAGCAAGTGGCCGAGCGAGTAGAGAAAGCAGGCATTGATGCCTGGTTTGATCTGGAGCCGGCGGAGCTGCTGGGTGAAGACGCGGACCAGTACAGCAAGGTCACCGATACCCTGGACGTGTGGTTCGATTCCGGTGTGACCCATTATTGCGTGCTGGACCAGCGCGAGCAGCTGCGCGCGCCGGCGGACCTGTATCTGGAAGGCTCGGATCAGCATCGTGGCTGGTTCCAGTCGTCACTGCTGACCAGCCTGGCGATTCGCGACGCAGCCCCATACAGCACCGTGTTGACCCATGGTTTCACCGTGGACGAGCACGGTCGCAAGATGTCCAAGTCAGTGGGCAACGTGATTGCCCCACAGGAAGTCTGGAATGACCTGGGTGCGGATATTCTGCGCCTGTGGGTCTGCGCCACCGATTACCGGGGCGAGATGTCCGTGTCCAAGGATATCCTCAAGCAGATGGGCGACAGCTATCGCCGTATCCGCAATACCAGCCGTTTCCTGCTCTCCAACCTGAGCGGTTTCGAGCCTGGGACGGATGCGCTGCAGCCGGAGCAAATGCTGGCGCTGGACCGCTACATCGTGGACCGGGCGTTGCAAGTCCAGGGCGAGATCGAAGACCTGTACGACGGCTACCACTTTCATCAGGTTTATCAGAAGCTGCATAACTTCTGCGCGCTGGATCTGGGCGGTTTTTACCTGGATATCATCAAGGATCGCCAGTACACGACCCAGGCTGATTCCGTGGCACGGCGCTCCTGCCAGACGGCTTTGTACCATATCGCCCAGGCGCTGGTGCGCTGGATGGCGCCGGTGCTCAGCTTTACCGCCGAGGAAATCTACGAGAACCTGCCCGGCGAGCGGCTCGATTCCGTGTTCCTGGCCGAATGGTACGACGGCCTGTTTGCGCTGGCCGGCGATGCCGATATGGGCCGGGTGTTCTGGGACAAGGTGCAGGACGCCAAGCAGGCAGTGAACAAGGCCATCGAAGGGGCCCGTGCTGCCAAGTTGATCAAGGGTAGCCTGAGCGCTGAGGTGGTGCTGTTTGTGGACTCTGAGCAGAGTGCGTTGTTACAGCGTCTGGGCGATGAATTGCGTTTTGTCACCATTACTTCTGCCGCTGTGCTCAAGCCATTGGCAGAAGCCCCGGCAGAGTTGGAAGACACTGCTGTGGCGGGATTGAAAGTACAGGTGCTGGCCTCGGATCACAGCAAGTGTGCTCGCTGCTGGCATCACCAGCCGGACGTAGGTAGCCACGCTGATCATCCGGAGCTGTGTGGGCGCTGTATCACCAATGTGGATGGTGACGGCGAGGTGCGACACTATGCCTGATAATACGTCGAGTGCCGGACGCCAGATGCCGGACAGTGCAAAAAAACGGCTGCCTGGCCAGCTATCCTGGTTATGGCTGACGGCGCTGATTATCGCGCTGGACCAATGGACCAAGCATGAAGTGGTGGCGGTGTTTTCTCTGTATGAGCGGCTGGAAGTCTTTCCGCACTTCAACCTGACCCTGGCCTATAACAGCGGTGCCGCATTCAGCTTTCTGGCCGATGCGGGCGGTTGGCAGCGCTGGTTCTTTACGGCTATTGCGGTGGGCGCCTCGGTGATGATTCTGATCTGGCTGGCCCGGCTTACCGCTGCCGAGAAACTGCAAGGGGTGGCCCTGTCGCTGATTCTTGCCGGTGCCCTGGGCAATTTCTATGATCGATTGGTGCTGGGGCATGTGGTGGATTTTCTCGACTTCTACTGGGGCGATTATCATTTTCCGGCCTTCAATATTGCTGACACCGCCATCACTATCGGTGCCGGATTGATTCTGCTGGATATGCTGCTGGGAGCCAGAAAGGAGCCCAAAGACAATGACTGAATTACTGCGAGCAGGCCCGGAAACCCGGATTACCCTGCATTTTGCCGTGCGCCTGATGGACGGCACGGACCTGGACTCCACCTTTGATGGTGAGCCCGCCTCTTTTGTGTGGGGCGATGAGTCCCTGCTGCCGGGCTTTGAAAATGCCATTCGTGGTCTCAAGGCCGGTGATCGTCGCAGCGTTTTTCTGGAAGCCGCCAAGGCGTTCGGCGAGTATAACGAGCAGAATGTGCAGCATTTCACCCGCGACACCTTCGCCGAGCACGATTCCCTGGAGCCCGGCATGGTGCTGAGTTTCGCCGATGCGGCCGGTGCCGAACTGCCAGGCGTGATCGCCAAGGCG
>NZ_LWFX01001255.1:0-3025 GCF_001635175.1 Alcanivorax sp. HI0083
ACTGACAAACAAACCTACCGTGCGGCGCAAGAACCCGGAGACCGGCGAAATGGAAGTGCTGGATCAGGAAGCCAGAGACAAAATGGTGGAAGACACCCGCAGCGCGCTGGAAAAGTGCGAGGCTCGCTAAGGGCGCGTCTGCCGGCAGTCACTGCGCCAATAAAAAACCGCCGACATCGATGTCGGCGGTTTTTGTTTACAGACGACTTCCCTCAATTTAACGCTTGAAGGTAAACCGCTCGTCTTCCACGTCCACGTGAACGGTATCTCCGGGAAGGTATTCACCCCTCAGTAGCGATTGCGCCAGCGGATTTTCCAGCTGCTGCTGGATGGCCCGCTTGAGCGGCCGCGCCCCATAGACCGGGTCGAAACCAGCGTCCACCAGCTTGTCCAGCGCCGCATCGCTTAGCTGCAAGCCGATATCCCGCTCCGCCAGTCTTTTTTGCAAAAAGCCCAGCTGAATCGACGCGATCCCCTTGAGCTGGTCCTTGGCCAACGGGTGGAATACCACGGTTTCATCCACACGGTTGATAAACTCTGGCCGGAAGTGATTACCCACCACCTCCATCACCGCGGACTTCATCGCCTCGTAGTCACTGGCGGACTCCGCATCGGCTCCCGCCAGTTTCTGGATCAGGTCAGAGCCCAGATTGGATGTCATCACCACCACCGTGTTGCGGAAGTCCACGGTGCGGCCCTGGCCATCCGTCAGGCGTCCATCATCCAGCACCTGCAACAGAATGTTGAACACATCCGGATGCGCTTTTTCCACCTCGTCCAACAACACCACAGAGTAGGGCTTACGCCGCACCAGTTCAGTGAGATAGCCACCTTCTTCGTAACCCACATAGCCCGGAGGCGCACCCACCAGCCGCGCCACGGAGTGTTTCTCCATGAACTCGGACATGTCGATGCGCACCATGGCCTCTTCGGTGTCGAACAGGAAGCTGGCCAGTGCCTTGCACAGCTCTGTCTTGCCCACACCAGTGGGGCCAAGAAACAGGAAACTGCCGTTGGGCCGGTTCGGATCCGACAGCCCGGCCCGTGAGCGGCGCACCGCATTGGCCACCGCTTCTACAGCCTCATTCTGGCCGACGACCCGGTCGTGCAGGGCCTCTTCCATGCGCAGCAGTTTGTCTTTCTCGCCTTCCAGCATTTTCGATACGGGTATCCCGGTCCACTTGGCCACCACCTCGGCGATCTCTTCGTCAGTGACCTTGTTGCGTAGCAGCTGGGTTTCCGCCTGGGCCTGCTCTTCACGGTCCTGGGCATCCTGCACTTTCTTTTCCAGTTCCGGAATCTGCCCGTACTGCAGCTCGGACATGCGGCTCAGGTCACCGGCGCGACGCGCCTGCTCCATTTCCACCCGTGCCTGCTCCAGCTCTGCCTTGTATTCCGCAGCGCCCTGCAGGGCAGCTTTTTCCGCCTGCCAGATTTCTTCCAGATCGGCATACTGTTTTTCCAGTTCGTCGATCTCTTCTTCCAGCTTTTCCAGACGCTTGCGGCTGGCATCATCTTCTTCCTTGCGCAGCGCTTCGCGTTCCATCTTCAGCTGGATCAGGCGGCGGTCCAGACGGTCCATTTCTTCCGGCATGGAATCAATTTCCATGCGGATACGGCTGCCCGCCTCGTCGATCAGGTCGATAGCCTTGTCCGGCAGCTGCCGGTCGGTGATATAGCGATGACTCAAGCGCGCGGCCGCAATGATAGCGCCATCGGTAATATCGACGCCGTGGTGCACCTCATAACGCTCTTTCAAGCCCCGCAGAATGGCAATGGTGTCCTCCACCGTGGGCTCATCCACCAGCACTTTCTGAAAACGACGCTCCAGCGCTGCATCTTTCTCGATGTACTGGCGGTATTCGTCCAGCGTGGTAGCGCCCACGCAGTGCAGTTCGCCCCGGGCCAGCGCCGGCTTGAGCATATTGCCAGCATCCATGGCCCCTTCGCCCTTGCCGGCGCCGACCATGGTATGCAGTTCATCGATGAACAGAATGATGCGCCCTTCCTGCTTGGCCAACTCATTGAGCACCGCTTTCAGGCGTTCTTCGAATTCACCCCGGTACTTGGCTCCGGCGATCAGCGCGGCCATATCCAGAGACAGCACTTGCTTGTCTTTCAACCCTTCAGGCACTTCACCATTAACGATGCGCTGAGCCAGCCCTTCCACGATGGCGGTCTTGCCCACGCCGGGCTCACCAATCAAAACCGGATTGTTTTTGGTGCGACGCTGCAACACCTGGATGGTGCGGCGGATTTCATCGTCACGGCCGATCACCGGGTCCAGCTTGCCGGACTCGGCCCGCTCGGTCAGGTTGACGGTGTACTTGTCCAGCGCCTCGCGCTTGTCTTCCGCATTGGGATCATTCACCGCTTCACCCCCGCGCACTTCAGCAATTTTTTCCGCCAGCACCTTGCGGGTCACACCGGCATTTTTAAACAGCTTGCCCAGCTCGCCGTTATCGTCACAGGCCGCCAGCAACACCACTTCCGTGGACAGATACTGATCACCGCGCTGCTGCGCCTCACGATCGGCCAGGTTCAGCATGCGGCCGGTGGCCTGGCCCATCTGCACGTCACCATTGAAGTTATTCACGGTGGGCAGCTTGTCCACGGCCATATTCAGGGCGGTAATCACATCCGCGCTGTTGGCACCAGCCTTTTCCAGCAAGGGCCGGGCAGCGCCACCCTGCTGCTGCATCAACGCCAACATCAGGTGGACCGGCTCAATGGTGCTGTTTCCCTGCCCCACGGCCAGAGATTGCGCGTCTGACAGGGCTTCCTGCAAGCGGGCAGTGAGTTTATCCATTCGCATTTTTCACTCTCCTATCCGGTCGTGATCCGCACAGCACCTCCCTGACGGCAAGGTCAATGCGATCACCGGTTATCTATCAACTGAGAGTTAAATGGGTCCGATTGGGCCAAACTCAAGGGCAATGAATAGTTAATAATGAATAAGTAATAGCTGCGCGGCGCAAGCCTGTGTTAGCTTGAACGCAAGAGGCCGCGCCCAATCTCTGGGCGC
>NZ_LWFX01001256.1:0-3463 GCF_001635175.1 Alcanivorax sp. HI0083
GTCGCCACCCATTTTGTGTTTCTCTATCAGGGTCACTTTCGCTTTGACGGTGGCGGCAATGTAGGCGCTGACCAGCCCGCCAGAGCCTGCGCCAATCACAATCAGGTTGCGGTCAAACTGTTTGGGTTTTTTCCAGCCCTTGTACACGTTGCGTGACTGCAAGCGGGCCATGATCGCCTTGGCTATCCAGGGGAAAATACCCAGCAGCACAAAGGCGCCCAATAACTGAGGCGACAGTAACCCCCCCAGGCTGCCGATCTGGCCAAGTTGGGTGCCTGCATTCACGTAGACCGCCGTGCCTGCCAGCATGCCCACCTGGCTGACCCAGTAAAAGGTGCGCGCTTTGATGGGGGTGAGGCCCATAACCAGATTGATAATGAAAAACGGGACAACAGGCACCAGACGCAATGTGAAAAGATAAAATGCGCCTTCTTTTTTGACTCCCTCATTGAGTTTTTTCAGCCGTTCGCCAAAGCGATTCTGCACCGTGTCATGAAACAGGAAACGGGAGGCGAGAAACGCCAGGGTAGCGCCCGCTGAGGAGGCAAAGGACACCAGTGCCAGGGCAATCCAGAAGCCGAACAGGGCCCCGGCGGCCAGCGTCATGATAGCCGCGCCGGGCAGGCTGAGTGCCGTGACAATGACATAGAGCGCGAAAAAGCCACCGAGGATCAACGCAGGGTTGTCCTGATAAAGAGCATCAAAGGCACTTTGTTGTTCTTTGATATAGCCGAGGCTGAAATACTGCCCCAGATCGAAAACAAAGTAACAACCGATCAACGCGGCGAGGACGGCGAAAAGTAGGCCTTTCTTGATGCTCATTTCAGGTCCTGTTGGTGGGGGTGGGTCAAAGGATTGGTGGGCATCAGCAGCAGCTGCCTGTCGCGTCTGTACTGTTTGCTTGTGCAAATGGCACATTCAGCCCGCAGCCTTCGAAGATACCGTAATGGGTGTTGAAGTTACCGATGAAGTCAAAGTGTGTGGCAAAGCGGCTTTTTTCCAGCATCAACCAGGTATTGCCGCAAACCGGGAAGACTTTGCCCGCTTCAATAAAATGATGGTCGTCCAGGGCAAAGGCGTTGGGACTGTTTTTCAGGGTGCCTTTGTAGACCACCGCCTGGCCATAATCTTCACAGGCTGGTTCCAGCGAATCGATATTGAACAGCCGGTAGGTGGCGGAATAAAAGCGGATATTGCCCAGCGTTTTTTCGATGGTCGGGTTTTCAATGGTCAGCGGGCGGGATTCCACCAGTCTTGGATCGGCAAAGCCGCAGCGCTTGCTCAGGTTGATGAAATCATTCCAGTACAGGGCGCCGGACAGGCACTCTCCGTACAGCACCGGGTCTTTGGCCAGTGAGGCAGGGATGCGCCGGTCTGCATAAACATCGGAAAAAAAGAACTCGCCGCCGGGTTTCAGCAGGCGTTTTACGTCGGCGATGACCTTGGCCTTGTCGGTGCTCAGGTTGATGACACAGTTGGAGATGACAATGTCGAAATAACCGTCCT
This sequence comes from Alcanivorax sp. HI0083, assembly GCF_001635175.1. Lineage (NCBI taxonomy): Bacteria > Pseudomonadati > Pseudomonadota > Gammaproteobacteria > Oceanospirillales > Alcanivoracaceae > Alcanivorax > Alcanivorax sp. HI0083. The sequence continues at coordinate 1,507 of NZ_LWFX01001256.1, forward strand.
GCAAATCCAGTTTGTCGAGCTCTTCAATATAGCCTTTCAGGAAACGTACATTGCTGTTGGCGTAACCAAAAGCGTCACGGTGATAGTCGAGGTGGCGATTGGCCACCGCCAATTGCTCGTCGGTCATGTCCACGCCAACCACTTCGCCGTGCTCGCCCACCAGTGCCGATAGCAGGTACACATCTCGCCCGGAGCCGGAACCCAGATCCAGAATGCGCATGCCTTCCAGTTGATCCGGGGCCACCAGCCCACAGCCATAGTAGCGGCTGACCACTTCATCATGGAGTTGTGCCAGCAGGGGCTTGAGATGTTCCGGCGGTGCCTGGTCACAGCAGGCATTGGTTTGCAGGTCTGCACTGGAATGCAGCTGTTTGCCGTAATAATCCTGTACATCGTTACGCATTGAGCGTCTCCGGGGGAAGGATAGTTTGTCATCATGCTGTGAGCGCAGGCGGTCCACTTAACGATCTGGTGGGTCAGAGTAGAACGCCGGGCATTGGGCCGAAATGATAAAAAGTGCACTGGCGGGTAGTAGCGGTCAGCGACTGTGAAAGTCGCGTGAATCAGGGTGTCTTGTCCAGTTTGTCGAGGACCGCGTCGACTTTCTCCTGGCTGACCGTTTCCGGCGGAGGGCGGCGCAGCGAGGTCACCAGCGCACGCAACTGACGTACGTAGCGGCGACAGTGGTGGCATATCAGTAGATGCAGACGCAGTGCGAAGCGCTCCCGTTTGCTTAGCGGGGCGCCATCCACCAGGGCGTCGGCTTTTTCGACGACGTGTTTGCACTTCAACATTCGCCTGTCTCCTGAAAATGATCCACCAGCTCAAACAACCGCGCGCGGGCACGGTGCAGCAGCACACGTACATTGGATGCACTAACGTCGAGCATGTTACAGATATCGTCGAAGTCCATCCCTTGCAGGTCCCGCAGTTCCAGTACCAGGCGCTGATTGTCCGGCATCTTTCCCAGGGTTTTTTCCATGCAGTGGCGCAGCTCGTCGCGGGTCAGCAGAGCGTCTGGGCCGCTCAGATCCCAGTGTTGTGGCGGATGGTCCCAGTGCCCGCCGTCACGAAAGCGGTGCGCCAGTGGGTCCTGTTCATTGCTGGGATCAAACTGAATCTCGCGGCCGCCCTTGCGCAACATCATCCGTGCCTGGTTGATGACGATGCGGGTAAGCCAGGTGCGCAGCAGGCTGCGGCCTTCGAACTTGGCAATGGCGCGGTGGGCAGCGATCCAGCCATCTTGCACCGCTTCTTCCGCATCCGCGGGCGACAGCATGGTGCGAGCGGTGGCCAGCAGCATGTTGTGATGGGCTTTGACCAGTAGCCCAAAGGCAGCTCGGTCTCCCTGGCGCAGGCGGTCAACAAACTCCGGGCTTTCCAGGGTCGGGTCCAAGGTGTCAGCTCTCCGGGGTCAGCAGGGTGGCGGGGTCATCTTCGCCGTCGTCGCCCTGATGCAGCATGACAATGCGGCGTAGATGCTGCATGTCATCCACGGATGGGCGATCAAACATGATGCCAATATCATGGCCCTCCTGGCGCTTTACTTTTGCCGGGAGGGTGAGCGTGATATCAGAGTCTTCCAGGGTAATGGTCAGGGTGACCGGGGCCGCATCGGGCAGCGCGAGCGGCGTGCTGCTGTTGAGCCGTGCGCCCATGATGGAAATGTCGTCCAGTGACACGGGGTGGCTGTCCTGCTGGAAAGCCAGGGTGGCCTCCCCGTCGAAGTCCACCCGATTGGCCCGCCGTCTTTCGTTCATGCTGTCGTCCCTGTTACGTCCCCGGCCGACACGTTGTTGCTGTGTCGGCATTATCCTGCACGAATCAGACTTCGATTCGTTTGTACTTCATGCGCTTGGGTTGCAGGGCCGCATCGCCCAGCTGCTTGCGTTTGTATTCTTCGTACTCGGTGTAAGAGCCTTCGAACCATTCCACCTGGGCATCCCCTTCGAAGGAG
>NZ_LWFX01001257.1:0-2206 GCF_001635175.1 Alcanivorax sp. HI0083
CGACCATACGGGAGTCACTGGCATGCTGCTGGGTAATACATGGCGTATCACCGGTGCGCCGGATCAGGCGCGCCCCGGCACAACCTGCCTGCAGCTGCTTTGCGATAATGAAGTACGGCTTTACGTATGGCTGCAGGACCCAGTTCGCACAGAGGCAAGCGCCGTGGTGAAAGCCCTGACAGGCCTTGGTATCACCTCGCGACTGGCCAGTGGTGACAATGCCCAGGCGGTGAACGCAGTCGCCGATCAGCTGGAAATCCGTGAGCGGCGCTACCAGCAAAAGCCTGCTGATAAAGCCGCATGGCTCGAGCAACTGGAAAGCAGTGCGCCGCAAATGATGATCGGTGACGGCATCAATGATGCCCAGGCCATGGTCGCCGCCTCGGTCTCCGTTGCGACTGGAAATGCGACCAGTCTGGCCCAGCGGGCGGCTGGACTGTTCCTACTTCATGACACGCTCAACGCGGTTCCTGCCCTACCTCGCCTTTCCCGGCTTTGTCAGCGCACCATCCGGCAAAATCTGGCCTGGGCATTGCTTTACAATATCCTTGCCGTCCCGTTTGCTGTCAGTGGTTTGCTGCCGCCCTGGGCCGCAGCGCTGGGCATGTCAGCCAGCTCGCTTCTGGTCACATTCAACGCCACCCGGGTGACTCGATGGAAATTGTCTTCCTGCTGATACCGCTAGCCTTGTTGTTCCTGGCTGGAGCCATTGCTGCCCTCTTCTGGGCGCTGCGCAAGGATCAATTTGATGATCTGGATAACGCGGCCTGGCGAGTTGTGTTCGAAGACAGGGAGCAGCGCAAGCAGGCTAGAACACAGGCGCCAAAAGAACCGCACCACGCTGACAGTTCAGATAAAACAGATAGCACCCAGGATTCACCATCGAGCCCTCGCGATGACCATTGAAGCCCTTGCCTCCCTGATTGCCAGTGCCGCCCTGATCGCCAGTGCCGGCTCCGTCCATTGCATTGGCATGTGCGGAGGCATCAGCAGCGCGCTGACCTTTTCCATCCCGGAAGCCCGGCGTCAGGGGGTGGCCCTGTGGGGGTGGCAGCTGTTATTCGGGCTGGGCCGCGTCGGCACCTACTGCGCCCTGGGTGCATTGGCGGGCCTGCTTGGCGGCACCTTCCTGGCACAACTTCCCGGCCCCTCCATGGCGGTTGGGCTGATACTGTCCGGCCTGTTGATGTTGTTGCTCAGCACGTACCTGCTCGGCCGCGGTGGACTGCTTCAGCGCGTGGAGAGAATTGGTCAGCGTCTGTGGCGGCGACTGCAACCGGTTACCCGCAAGTTGATGCCCGTTGACCACCCGGCAAAAGCCCTGGGGCTGGGGGCGCTGTGGGGGTTTCTGCCCTGCGGACTGATCTATACCGCCTTGGCACTAGCGGCCACTGCAGGTTCGGCCCTGGCGGGGGCGTTGGTTATGCTCTGCTTTGGTGTCATTACGGTGGTGCCAGTCGCAACCACCGGGGTGCTGGCGTCGCAACTACAGCGTTTTCGCCGCGGCGCCTGGCCCGTTCTGGCCGGCGTCCTCACCTTGTGTCTCGCGCTGGTGTTCTTCTGGCAAGCCATGAGCATGATGCAGCATAGCCATGGTGCACACGCCATGCCCTCTCATTCTGCCGCCGAACATGATGTACAAAGGCACAATACGCACCAGCATCACGCCCACCCTTGATCTGGATCAAATAGCGCCGCGCCGGCAGGAGGATAATCAGCCTCACACTGATGTGCGGCCGCAGGAGGCGTCCATGATTCGCTGGAATACATCACTCATTCGGCAGTACGGCGGCCCCGGCCCGCGCTACACATCGTATCCGCCGGCCACCAGTTTTCACGACGACATCAGTGAAGAAGACTTCTGGCTGGCACTGGATGAAGGCAATGTGGCTCGCCGGCCTTTGTCGCTATACATGCACATCCCTTTCTGTGACAGCGTCTGCTATTACTGTGCCTGCAATCGCATTGTCACTGCCAACAAGGCGCGAGGGGCGGAGTATCTGCAACTGTTGAAACGCGAAATCAAACGCAAGGCCACGCGAGTCGACAAGCGACGGCCGGTGACACAGATGCACTGGGGCGGCGGAACCCCCACCTTTCTCGATGACGGACAGCTCACCGAGCTGGTATACGACCTGGCTCGCCACTTCAATTTGCGCGATGACGAACGCAGTGACTATGCCATAGAGATCGATCCGCGCACCGT
>NZ_LWFX01001258.1:0-4092 GCF_001635175.1 Alcanivorax sp. HI0083
ATCGGTGCCGAAGGCCTTTCATCTGTGGAAGAATTTCGCCATCTACAGCCCGGTTTTTCCCATCGCCCGGATTATCGGCAGCGGCACTTTCAAGACATTAGGGCCAGATGAACGCCGGGCTTACGACGCGCCGTTCCCCAATAAAAAATTCAAGGCCGGCGCCAGAGCCTTTCCCAAACTGGTGCCAGTAAGCCCGCACGATCCGGCCAGCGACGCCAACCGGGCGGCCTGGAAAATTCTGGAGCAATGGCAAAAACCCTTCCTGACCACCTTCAGCAACGGCGACCCGATTACCCGTGGCGGGGACAAATACATGCAGGAGCGCGTTCCCGGCGCCCAGGGGCAGCCGCATCAAACATTGGTGGGCGGGCATTTCCTGCAAGAGGATTCCCCGGTGCAGTTTGCCCAGGCGGTGAACAGCTTGCTGAAAAAAATGGACTAGGCAAGGTTCTGCACGATTAGCTTGCAGGGCAGTCCTCAGACCATTTACCTGACGCAGGAAGCCGGATGCCTGACAAAAAAGCATCCGGCAACCAGTCAGGCGGTTTGCAGGCCGGACTCCACACGACTGGGGCGGGCCTGGACTTCCGTGCCCGGCAGGAATTGCCCGAAATCGCGCTCGTACCCCAGGTGCTCATCGAACCCCTGAACACGGTCATAGGCCACCCGGCCATTAATAATAGTCGCCGTCACGGCTTCATCGTTGCGCTTGACCAGACGGTTCAGGGAGGTGCCTTCCAGTGGAGCCCAGCTCACCTCGTCCAGCTCGCCGGTCAACCCTTCCGGGTTCACGATCACCACATCCGCACGGGCTCCCACACGCAGGTACCCCGCACGCAGGCCAAACCAGTCCGCCAGATCGGCGGTCACCGCATTCACTCCTTCCCCCACACTCATAAACGGCAAGCCGGCTTCGTCTGCATCGCGCACATATTTCAGTAATCGCAGCGGAAAGTTGTACTGGGCGATGGATTCCAGGTGCGCGCCGGAATCAGCAAAACCCACATGGGTGTACGGGCTCGCCAGCAGCTTGTGCATGACTTCCGGCCGATGATTGCCGTAATTGGTTTTCCAGCGCAGCTCATTGCGATACTGCACCGCCAGATCGAAATAGGCATCCACCGCATCCTTGCCTTCAACCGCTCCGATTTCTTCAAAGTTTTTGCCAATTAACGACGTGTCCGGGCAATCCACCACCCAGCAGTCGCTAAAATCTCTATGCCATAGCCCTTTGGTGAACAAGGCATTAACGTGCTTCTTGAACAGCTTGCGGAAAGCGGGCTCATCCACCTTCGCGTACATGGCCTCTTCATCCTTGTAGTCGCGCAGTAACTCGCCGGATGAAAATTCCTCGAACGCATTCACGTTCAAACCACTGAGGTGCAAGGTGAATGGCGCGGGCAGCGTCTGCCAGCGAAAATTCCCCCGCAGTACCCGGTTCGCCACAAAGCCGCTCAACCGGGTCACCACGTTCAACCAGGGGTTGGACTTGAGATCCAGCGCAGTGAGCATGGAGCACTTCATGGGGCGGCGGAAGAGCCCATGGGCCTGCCACAAGAAACGCAGCACATTCACTTTTTTCACCGCATCCGGCGCTCCCTGCATCACCGCATTACGGCGCCGAAGGATACGGAATAACCGTTTGAACTCTCCCCAGCGGGCATAGGTAGAGGGCAAGGGGCGAGACCAGGCGCGGTCGCCATCCACCTTGTCCAGCCGGGTGGTCATCAATGACAGTCCGATACAACCTGCATCCAGGGCGTCTTCCAGCAAACACTCCATCTGTTGCAGTTCTTCTTCACTGGGCTTTTCCGGTGAAGTCGCCCGCTCCAGGCCCATTACTGCCACGCGGATATCGGAGTGCCCCACAAAGGACCCCACATTGGGACCCAGAGGCTGCCTGTCATAAAAGGCCCGATACCCGGCGGCATCCCGCCAGCTTTTTTTCTCTTCCAGAATCGGCAGCACCGCTTCCCGGGGCACCGCTTCCACCCGGGTGAACAGGTCCGAACAATCTTCCGGTTGGGCATTGATCATGCTGATGGAGCAGGAACCAATCAGCACCGAGGTGACACCGTGGCGCACCGATTCTTTTAATGACGGCGTGGCAATAACCTCGGCATCGTAATGGCTATGGGTTTCGATAAAGCCCGGCGTCACCCACTGTCCGGTGGCGTCATACACTCTGGGCGCAGCGTGTAACGGCAACGGCACGTCGCTGATGGTGACAACCCGCCCATCCCGGATTCCCAAATGACGAATCACCCCGTCCCGGCAACTGCCATCAAAGAACTGCCCATGGTTGATCACGATATCGTAGACGTATTGCTGCATGGTACTCCGCCGCGGTGTTGTTATTGGATAGAACGAAATAGTGCGCGCACTGGCGCCAGCGTGAAGAGCAACAATAGGGAAGACGGTGCAAAGACACCCGGCCAATGCGCGACAGGAAATGGTTAATCAGGGACAGGTTCAGGCCGTTGCGCTGGTGACTGCCGACCAGAATTCCACCCGGTTGCGGCCCCTTTGCTTGGCCTGGTACAGGGCTTCGTCCGCTTGGGACACCAGCTGGGATGCCGTTGCCTCCATGCCCGGAGCAGCAACCACCACGCCAAAGCTGGCACTGACTGTCAGCGCAGTGCCATCGTCCAGAACGATGGGAGTGTCGTACAGTGCCGCGCGACAGCGCTCCACCACATTTTTTGCACCCATTCGGCCGGTAGCGGGCAACACCAACACAAACTCTTCGCCACCAATGCGACCGATGCGGTCGGTTTCCCGCAGGGTCTGGCGCAGCCGCTCCGCCACCCGCACCAGTACGGTATCCCCCGCAGCATGGCCATGGCGGTCATTGATCTGCTTGAAGTGATCCAGGTCCAGCACACACACCGACAGGTCTTCCCCGGCGCGCCGGGCCCGGGCAATTTCATGGGCAAACTGATCAAACAGGGCACGCCGGTTTGCCAGCCCGGTGAGCGGATCCTGCACCGCCATGGCCCTCACCTGGGCTTCACGGTGCACCCAGCGGCGCAGCAGCAGGGACACCAACGTCAGTACCGCCGTCACGAAAGGCACCGAAAAAGCCACGGTGCTGGCAATCCAGTAATAGGACAGGGAATCCTTGGCGGTGGGGTCGGCACGGAAATACAACGCGTAAATGTCATAACCGCTGGCCGACAACCAGGCCAGTAACAACACCATCAGCGTACTCACGGTGAAGCTCCAGACCACCGGCCGGAAGCCAAACAAGATAAACCCCACTAGGGGTGAACCGAGCAGCACCATTCCCGTGATCGGGCTATACAGCCCTAACATCAGCCCCAGCAACAGAAAGCTGACCCCGAAAAACTGCACAAAACAGTGCACGAACAACCGTGACTGGCGCCGTTTTTTACGCAACACGGCTGCCCAGGCAATCATCACCAGATAGCCGATCACATTGAACAACAACACCCCGGTAAACTGCCTGGCCCCAGCGGGGGAAATATATTGCGCACCGAAGTCAGTGAAGAACGCGGTAACCAGATGCCAGGCCAGATAGAAAAGCATGTAGACAGACAGCAACACCGACAGCAACAGGCATTTTTCGCTGTCACTCCAGTCGAGCAATCGGTAAATCGCCGGTGATCTCGAAGCGGCTTTTCGCATAAGCAACCGTGACTCATTTCACACTCTTTCCGGAATTATGTCATTCAGGGAGCCGCCGCGGAGCCAGCGTAAACTACGTTGGGGCAGCCATTGCTACCAATGGTCGGAAAGCGGCGATAATGTGAGCACCGATATCGCACACGAAACGTTATCGCGGGAGTGCTGGGTATGCATTTCCCCCTTTACCTCAACCTCGGTTGAGGCCGTACCCTCCCCCTTCCTGTTGACGAACCCGGAGTCTGCCATGCCCCTTGATCTGGATGCCTATTGCCAACGTGTCGGTTATACCGGTGAGCGAACGCCTACTCTGGCCACGCTGCGCGCCTTGCAACAATGCCACCTGCTGCATATTGCCTTTGAAAACCTGAACCCTTTGCTTGGCAAGCCAGTACCACTGGATCTGGCCAGCCTGGAACGCAAGCTGGTGCAGCAGAGACGGGGTGG
>NZ_LWFX01001259.1:0-4737 GCF_001635175.1 Alcanivorax sp. HI0083
CCCCCGATCACCACCGGTAGCGACTGGGTGTTCGTGCTGGATATTTCCGGCTCCATGAGTGCCAAACTGGCCACCCTGGCCGACGGCGTCAGCCAGGCCCTGGGTAAACTGCGCGGCGGCGACCGCTTCAGAATCGTGCTGTTTGATGATCGTGCCGAAGAAATCACCAGCGGTTTTGTGGACGCCACGCCGGGCAGCATTCGCCGCTACACCGAAAAACTCATGCAGCTCAAACCCCGTGGCGGCACCAACCTGTTCGGCGGCCTGAGCCTGGCCCTGAACCCCCTGGACGCGGACCGCCCCACCGGCATCGTGCTGGTTACCGATGGCGTGGCTAACGTAGGTAAAACCCAACAAAAAGACTTTATCGACTTACTGGAACACCATGACGTGCGCCTGTTCACCTTCGTCATGGGCAACAGTGCCAACCGGCCCATGCTCACCGCCATGACCGATGCCAGCAACGGCTTTGCCATCAGCGTCTCCAACAGCGACGACATCGCCGGGCAGATTCTCAACGCCACCGCCAAGCTCACCCACCAGGCCATGAACGACGTGGAGATCGATATCGACGGGGTGCGTACCGCCGACCTGCAGCCGCAGCGCATCGGCAGCATCTACCACGGTCGCCAGATCGTGCTGCTCGGTCATTACTGGGGCGACGGCCCGGCGAAAGTTACCCTTCGTGCCAACGTGGCCGGCCAGGACAAGCAATACAAGACCCGTTTCAACTTCCCCGCCCAGGGCGGTGACAACCCGGAACTGGAACGACTGTGGGCCTATGCCACCATTCAGCACATGCAGCGGGAAATTAATTACTTCGGCGAGGAGAAGGACCTGCAGCAGGGCATCACCGATTTGGGCCTGGAGTACGGCCTGGTGACCAACTACACCTCCATGGTGGTGCTGCGCGATGAAGTCTTCGAGGAGTACGGGATCGAGCGTCGCAATGCTAAACGCCGGGAGATCGAAAAGCTGGCCAAGGCACAACGTCAGGCCAGCGCACCCACCAGCAACCGCGTGGACAATGCCCAACCCATGTACAACAGCAATCGTCCGTCCTATAGCGGTGGCGGCAGCAGCGGTGGCGCCTTCGGCATCGGTGCCCTGCTACCCTTCCTGATCCTGCTGATCGGCGGTGGCTTGCGTCGTCGCCGCTGATCCTGCCGACGACAGCCAACCTTCCCGGACAGGTAGCTCCTGTCCGGGATTTTTTCGTCAGGCATTTAGCCCCGAGGCTTCGGCAAAGTGCGAGCAGAACCCTGTCGTGTTACTCCTGCCGGCCTTCGATAGCCGACAACAACACCCCGGCGGCAATCCCCAGACGCTTGTCCAGTCGGCCCTCACGATCAGCACTGAAATCCACATCCAGTTTCAAGATGAACGGATTGAACCGCTGGCGATACTCCGCCACAGGACTCTCCCCCACGGTGGCGTGGTAGTGCTGGGGAAAGAAAAAAGCCAACGCTTCGATATAACGGCGCACCAGCGCTTTAAGCATGGAGTCTTCCTGAAGAGTGCCGATCTCTTGACCACCACTATCCAGAAAGATCCAGTGATCGCGCAGGAAGGATGATTTGAAACCCGACCGCCGCAACGTACCCACATGCTCATCGCTTTGCGAATCATGCACGTCATAGGCGCCCGCGAAATCGAAAATACTGCGGGTGGAAATCCGCAGCAACTCCTGGTCCTGACTTTCGTCCGCGTAAAGCCGGATGTCTTCGCGGATGCGGAAGCGCTTCATGTTGGAATAAAGCGCCAGCTCTCCATCATCCGTATAAAGGTGGAACGCATCACCGAAGAAGCGAAAGAACTTGCGGCGAATGGTGTAGCGTGGGTGTTGAAAGCGCACGGCGTGCGTCATGACTTGTTCTCCATCAGCATTCGGTGAAACCCTCTTCTGTATTCAGAGAAGGCAATCCCATTACCAGGGCAGCACGCTGCCATCGGAATGCCAAAAGGTCCCGCTGTTTTCCAGGGTCAGGGCGTCCATCCGCGCAATCAGATCGCTGGCCGCTTCTTCCGCCGTCAGATTACCACTCTGCCGGGTCATGTCAGTCTGCACCCAGCCCGGATGCAGAATCGCCACCGCAATCCCCCGCTCAGACAAGTCCACCGCCAGCGACTTGCCTACCGCATTCAGGGCGGCCTTGCTGGCCCGGTAGCCGTACCTGGCCCCGGAGGTATTATCGGCAATGGACCCCATGCGTGAAGTCATAAGCCCCACCTTGCTACCCGCATGCAGGTTGCCCAGCAAAGCCATGGTGACCCGCAGCGGCCCCAGCGTATTGACCTCGAACTGGTCGCGGATCGAGTCAAAGTTCATGCCATCCACCGTTTCACTGCTCATGATCCCGGCGTTGTTATAGAGCATATCCACACGGCGATCGCCCAGCGCATTCTGCAGGTTCATCACTCCGTCCGCCGAGCCCACATCCACACCATCGATCACCTTTGCGCCGCTTTCCAGCAGCGCAGCAGAGGGCTCGCGGCAAGTGGCCAGCACGGTATCTCCCCTGGCGCACCACGCCTGCACCATGGCAAGGCCAATCCCGCGATTCGCTCCGGTAATGACTATTTTTTGTCCCACAGCTTTCTCCTTTTGCCTGATTCAACAGACTCGTACCCTGAACCTGTTTCGCATTCAACGCCAGCGGACAAGCCACATTCGCAAGCCTCTGTGGGCGGTGCTTTGCCTACCTGTACGGAAACATCCTTTTTTATGGTTCATCGCGGAATTGAGTGCTCATCCTGCTTCAGAGGCTCCCTTGTCTCATTATCCCGATTTGGCAGCCGCTGGACGCCGGATGCCCAACGAAGGACGCTTGCGTTCAAAACCTGGAAACCCTGCCCGCCATACTCTCTGTGCAAAGTGCATTACCCGATTATTGCCATCAATGATGGCCTGACCGTTCCTGAAAATACCGCTCAAAAGCGATGCCGGGATAACCCAGGCAGATGACGAGAAGCGTGTTATTCACGCTAATCCGTAAAGAACCTTTTTTATCCGTGTCTCTTTGCTACAGTGAGTGTCCATTCTCAAGCCAAGGACGCGAATCATGAGCATTGCAGTTGGCGATACCCTTCCCTCCATCACCCTGAAAACCAACGGTGATAACGGCCCCGAAGACCTGAACACCGGCGATTTTTTCAAAGGCCGCAAAGTAGTGTTGTTTGCCGTGCCCGGCGCTTTCACTCCCGGCTGCTCCAACACCCATATGCCCGGCTTCGTGGTCAATGCTGACGCCCTGCTGGACAAGGTCGATGCGATTGCCTGCATGGCCGTTAACGACGCTTTTGTGCTGGATGCCTGGCAGAAAGACCAGAACGCCGAGCGCCTGACCATGCTAGCAGACGGCAATGCCGAGTTTGCCAAGGCCCTGGGGCTGGAACTGGACGCCACCGGTGGCGGCATGGGCATTCGCAGCAAGCGTTTCGCCCTGATCGCCAACGATGGCGTGGTGGAGTATATCGGTGTGGACGCCAAAGGCGTGGACAAGAGCAGCGCGGAGACTGTGCTGGGCCAGCTTTAATCTAGGGAAGTCTTTCCCTCGGAACGTTGCCCGGTGAGCCCAACGCCTGATGCCGGACGAAAACCTGGCGGCGCGGGTTGTCTGCATGATGCATTCGGATTGCTGCCAGGCCGTTGAAAAACGCTCGAAGCACTGCGGGAAGCGATGCTTGCATCGCGAAGGCGCCTGCAACTCACCGCCGCTATTCGTGATGCAAGCATCAGTTCCCACAGACAATCAGCGTGCTGGGCATTTTTCAGCGATTCCCCGGTTCGTCGCTTTGACGTCCGGCCGCCGGCATGTGGCCTCCCGCAACGGCGGAAATCCTGAGCCGAGCCAGCGCTGGCTCAACATCGCTATATCTCCAGCGCAAGCCCCAGGGTAGCGGTAAAGTCGTCTTTTTCCGGGGTAATACCGTCACTGTCCGGCTGCGGACTTTCGATACGTTTCCAGGTGCCCGCCAAACGCAGGTCCAAACGGCTGGTCAGATCCACGTCCAGTGCCACATAGAAATCATGCTTGGCGCGACCGGCTTTGGCTTCTGTCAGCGTCACCTGGTAATCAACTTCCAGCTCGATATTGTCGGTAATGTCCTGATCGTAAAACGTCCCTATCAGGAACGCTCCGGTGGAGACCGTACGGTCTTCACCCTCTACCACATCCACATACTCGGTACGCTGGTAACCGGGGCCTGCCGATACCGTCCAGTCCAGCTTGGGGCTATCAAAAATCTGGTAGCCCGCGCCAAAACCCACCGTCCATTCCGCTTCCCGGTTCTGGAACGGATCACGGTAATATTCCGCCTGAATCGGTCTGAAAAACCACTTATGGCTGATCCGATAATCATGACTCAGGCTCGCCGTGTGGTTATTGGCCAGCTGCTCGGACTCCGATTCCGAATAGTTACCGGTATAACTCATCTTGGTATTATTCTTTACCGTGCGGCGTTTCAGTGAAACCTTGGTGTTCAGGTCTTTCTGTTCCACGTTACCACTGCGGAAATTCAGGCCCACCGAAATATCCGCCGTCCATAAATCAAATTCCCGGGGGGAGGCAGAGGCAATGCCAACCACCTGGGGAAACTCGACCGGTTCGCCCCCCACCAGCAGCTTGCCGCTTTCCGTGGTCAAACGCCCCAGTATCACTTCACCGCCATCCAGCAGCACCGACATGACGCGCCCCGTACGGATATAGGCCACGTCTTCCCAGTCGATGGAAATCA
>NZ_LWFX01001260.1:0-7483 GCF_001635175.1 Alcanivorax sp. HI0083
AGCCCGACCGGCTTCCACCTTACCCCTCAGAAAATCCTGATATTCCTGCTCCTGCCGCTTCCGCGAAATGTAACCACGCATCAATTCACGCACGATTTGCGAAGCCGGCCGATGCTCCGCTTCTGCCACAGCAATAAATTCAGCCCGGAGTTCAGACTCCAGCTTCATTGTGAAAACCGCTTCTTTACTCATGGCCGACCTCACGACAAGATACTAACAACGTATATACCTCGTTAGTATCTCAGCTCTGAATGCCAATATAAAGCCCCTGCCGAAAGTATGAGCACGGCTCCAACCCCTAACTGGCGGCCCACGATTCCAGATTTTTTCAGGCATATATCACCTCTATGAAGCCAGGAAGGAATGGCCTTCTTGGCCCCATCTCATGGAGGTTTCATGATCATTCAATGTCCGTCCTGCCGGTCCATCCGCGTTGTCGCCCTGCAGAATGGCCGCAAGGTAGGTGGCTCTGTCGGCACGGTTGCCGGTGCCGCCAGTGGAATCACCATGGCCACTAACGGGGCTCGTGTCGGTGCGACTGTCGGCCTGGCTTTCGGTCCTGCCGGATCTGCCATCGGCGGTATCGCCGGTGCAGTGCTTGGTGGACTGGCGGGAGGTGTGGCCGGCGGTGAAGCGGGTGCGGCGCTGGGCGCCAAGCTCGACGACACCTATCTCGACAACCTGGAATGCCTGGATTGCGGACACAGCTTTCGCCTCGATGCCGAGTAACCCCGGCTCCCTTACCTCTCTCTTGAAGCCCGCCCTGTGCGGGCTTCTTTATGCCCCTTTGGAGGCCTGAATGGATATCCCCACTTTCGTAAAGAACGAGCAGGGCCTGTACCACGTACAAGGCTGCGTCAAACCCGAGGAGATTGTCAGTACGGCGGCCACCATCCTGCTGGATGACCTGACGAGCCGGGAGGCGCTAACTGCGCCCACCGATGTCGCACAGTTTCTACAGCTTGCTCTGGCCCAAGAGAAGAACGAAGTCTTCGCGGCCATCTTCCTCAACAACAAACACAAGGTGCTCAGTTTCGAGACCCTGTTCACCGGCACCATTGATGGCGCAGCGGTGTATCCCCGTGTGGTGGTGCAGCAGGCCCTGGCCTGCAATGCCGCTGCCGTGATCTTTGCCCACAACCACCCCTCCGGCTGCTGTGAGCCCTCACGGGCAGATCAGCAAATCACCAAGCGCCTGTCTGACGCCCTCGCGCTGATTGATGTGCGGGTACTCGACCACTTTGTGGTGTCCCGTTCCGAGTGGGTCAGCCTGGCTGAACGCGGCATGGTTTAACCCCTTCCTTTCTCATCACCCTCTCATTATTCATTGGAGATTCACCATGGCACATCTTGTCGAAAACATGGCCTATGTGGGCCGCACACCCTGGCACGGGCTGGGCAACCAGCTGGCCAACCAACAACCTCTGGAAGTCTGGATGCGCGAAGCCGGCATGGATTGGGAGATCCGTGAGACCCCGGTGCGCTTTATCAGTAGCGAGGCAGGCACTCTCGGGCAGATCTCATCCTTCCCGGATCAGAAAGTGCTGTTCCGCTCCGACAATCAGGAGCCCCTGTCAGTAGTGAGTAACCGCTTCAAGGTGGTTCAACCCCGTGAGGTACTGGAGTTCTACCGCGATCTCACTGAACAATCCGGCTTCGAGCTGGAGACTGCAGGGGTGCTTAAAGGGGGCCGCAAGCTGTGGGCGCTGGCCCGCACCGGGCAAACGGGTTCCTTGGCAGGCAATGACCAGACCAACGGCTATGTGCTGCTGGCCACTGCCTGTGACGGCACCCTTGCCACCACTGCCCAGTTCACCAGCATCCGGGTGGTGTGCAATAACACCCTGGCGGTAGCCCTCAATGGCGCCGGCCAGGCGGTGAAGGTCCGCCACAACACCACCTTCGATGCCCAAGCCGTCAAGAAGCAGCTGGGGATCTCCGTCTCCGCCTGGGATGACTTCATGTATCACTTGAAGGCCCTGAGCGAACGTCGGATCACCCGCAAGACCGCCGAGAGGGTCATGCGCTCGGTCTTCACCGATGTGAACTACTCATCGGGTGACATGCTGGTGAAGCCCAACGAACAGGCCATGAAGAAGGCCATGTCTCTTTATGACGGGGCCGGTCGCGGCGCGGAGTTGCCGTCTGCCAAGAGCACGGCCTATGGCTTGCTCAATGCAGTAACCGAGTTCGTGGACCACGAACGCCGCGCCCGCAGCACCGACAACCGGCTGGATTCCGCCTGGTTCGGCAAGGGCGCTCAGATCAAGCAACGCGCTCTGGAACAAACCTCACTGCTGGTCGCCTGATCCAGCCTGATCGCTTACATCTCCCCCTTCTCTCTACACCCTCTTAAAAGAAACCTGGAGAACACCATGAACCTGAAATGGCTCTACCGCCTGTTGGCGGTATGGGACTGCCGCCCTATGCCTGCTGAATTATCAGCGGTGTGGGGCGCGTTCCTGCATGAAGGCCTGATGTGCCACCCCGGCGATCCTCGCCGGCCCCGCCGGATACTGGAAGCCTGGGACAGTGGCTGTATCGAGCTGATCATCGCGTCCTGTGAATACCTGGACCCGCTCTGGCAAACGGTCTCCCACATCTGGTATCAGCCCCGTGGCCGCCCCGGCATCTTCGAGTACGAAGTGGTCAGCGAGCTAGGCGAGTGGCTGGGTGAGCAACTGCTCACTACCGGGCAGCTGCCCAGCAACAAGCAGGCTGAGCGTTATATCGAAGCGCTGGTGAATGACTTCTTCGAGATGGGCGATGAGTCGCCCTCGTCGTCAGGGCGCGCCGCATGATGTCATTTAGACATCACTCACATTCACCTCTCATTCCTTACCCCCAGCCCCGGCCACTGTGCCGGGGCTTTTCTTTATCTGGAGCCATCTTATGGCACAACCGAAAAGTACCTCACCCGGCCAGCGCCCTGCCCTGCGCCTGGTGTCCACCAAACGCATGAACCGCGAAGACTGGCTGAAGATCCGCAAGCAGGGGATCGGTGCCAGTGATGCCGCTGCGGCGGTAGGTATCAGCCCGTACCAGTCCCCTCTGGAACTGTGGATGATCAAGACCGGACGGGATGGTCTGCTACCCGCCCCTGATCCCGATGACATTCAATCCCCCCTGTACTGGGGCACCCTGCTGGAGCCGAAGGTGGCCGAGGCTTACGCCAAGATCACCGGCAACAAGGTTCGGCGCGTCAATGCCGTGCTGCAGCACCCCGATGACGACAAGCCCTGGATGCTCGCCAACCTGGATTACGCTGTCGTCGGTAATAACGATGTGCAGATACTCGAATGCAAGACCACGGGACAATACGGGGCCAAGCTCTGGGCAGACGGGGTTCCCGAGTACATCCAGTGTCAGGTGCAGCATCAGCTGGCGGTTACCGGCAAGCAGGCTGCCGATGTGGCCGTGCTTATCTGTGGGCAGGAGTTGCAGATTCATCGCATCGAGCGGGATGAGGCGCTGATCGCGCACCTGTACGAGCTGGAGCGAGAGTTCTGGCAACTGGTTGAAGCGGACACCCCACCGGACCCGGATGGCTCCGACTCTGCCGGGAACGCCCTGCAAGCACTCTACCCTCAGGACAAAGGGGAAACTGTGGATCTCACGGATAACCCGGCCATGGAAGGCGACTTCAATGAGCTGCTGGATCTGCGTGACACCCTGGGCCGACTGACCGCGCGGGAATCCACCCTCAAGCAACGCATCCAGCAAACCATGGGGCTAGCCAGCAAGGCCACCCTCACCGAGGGCTCTGTGACCTGGAAGCGCAGCAAGGACTCCACCGGCCTGGATACCAAGGCACTGCTTCGGGACCAACCGGAACTACTCCAGCAATACCCCAAGCACAAGGCGGGCAGTCGCCGCTTCCTGGTGCGCCCCAATCCCTAACCCAAACCTCAAGCGGCATAACAGCCGGGCCAAGCCCGGCTGCATGTCCGTGTCTGCTATCAGGAGAATCCCATGATCAAAGGACTCGCGATTACCCCACCCGTGATCGGCCGCATCAGTATTGGCCGTGTAGTGGAGAAGAACGGCAAGCGTCTGCCGGAGAAAGACGATCAATTCACCATCACCACCCAGATCCAGACTAAAGAAGGCTGGCTACCTCACCCGCTCGATGAGGCCCTGCGCAAGAAAACCCAGAGCAGCAAGCTGCGTAGCATTCCCATCGCCCTGCCCTTCAATGACCCAGACCTGAACCTGCGGGCCGAGTACACCTTCTTCGAGCGCAAGAGCGGCAGACCGCTGTGTGCCGGTGATGGGGAAGCTTGCCGACGTCATACCGACAAGGGCCTGGAATCCTTGCCCTGCCCGTCACCGGATTTGTGTGACTATGGCAGCCATGGGCTGTGCAAACCCTATGGTCGGCTGTACGTCCAAATTGGCGATGATGATGAGCTGGGCTGCTTTGTGTTCCGCACCACCGGCTACAACAGCATTCGCACCCTGGCCGCACGACTGCGCTACTTCCACGCCATCAGTGGCGGCAACCTGTCTACCCTGCCCCTGGAGCTGAAGCTACGCGGCAAGAGCACCACCCAAAGCCACCGGACGCCGATCTACTACGTGGATCTGACGCTGAGGGCCGATCAGTCCATGAAAGAGGCTGTCATCCATGCCAGGGAAGAAGCCCAGGCTCAGGCGAATCTGGGAATCAATCAGGCCGAATTAGACAAGGTTGCTCAGGCAGGCCTGATGAATGCGCAGTTCGAATATTCAGAGGATGAGGGGCTTCAGGTTACGGAGGAGTTTTATCGCAATGAGGCCAACCAGGACCCCAGTGCCTCAAAGCAGTCAACCAGCCTGAAAGAGGCCCTTTCGGCAAAAGTGAGCGGGGGCGAATAACCCCCGCCTCAACTACCGATAGCGCAGCACCGCCGCTTCCAGCTCAGCCTCTATCTCGTCACGGAGTGATGCCGGGGCAAGCACGGCGACCTTGGCACCAAAGCCGAGGATCCACCATTTCAGTTCTTCCGTATGCTCAACATCTACCGTCATTTTAATAACCCCCTCGTCATACTTAGCCAGTTTTTGGCTCTGATTGAGCGGGGTTTCGTAAAGGTGGTCCCCCGCCTGATCGTAAAATAGAAGCTCAAGAGAAATACGCTCTCCGTAAGGGAGATTCATATTGCCATTACGCAGGTAGCTATTGAGATCAAATGCCCGCATGCCCTGCACCGGGTCATCCAAAATTTCGACCCGACTCAAACGGTGGAGAGCAAGGTGACGATAGTTATCATAACCCTCGAAACGGGCGATCAAATAACGAACAGCGCCTCGATCCACTAAAGCCAAAGGGTGAACGCGTTTGGGGCTTTTCCTGTCCTTGTACCAGATATCCATCTGCCGGTTGCGATAAAGCGCGCCATAGACAGCATCCACAATCCCTGCAGGAACCGATGCTTGCTGCAAGGAGAAGCCCCGAGGCACATAGGCAACCTTGTCTTTCCAGCTACGCCCTCCTGTCGGCTTGTGCTTTTTGAACCAAGCGTCCACCGCATCAAATATAGGAGCGAGCTTCTGCAAGGCATCACGAGGCATCAACGGTTGTAAATAGCGCTCAACCAGAAACCAGGTCGCCGCCATTTTCTCGTCCATGGCGGGGATGGACAAATATTGATCCGAGCAGATGCTCCAGCCATAAGGACGAGCTCTATCGTCACACTCAATCAAGTAACCGAACTGCGATTCCAGCAGTAGGTTTAAATCCCTTTCGACAGTGCGCTTATCACACACATACCCCTCGCTTTGTAGCACCTGCTGAAGTTCTTTGGCTTCCATCCTTCTTGGCGCTACCGGAAGCGCATGCAGCAATGCCAGCAAGCGAAATGACTTGTTATCGACAGCAGCGTCAGCGGCCATACGTTTCTATCCCCTTTCTCATTCTTATTACCCAGTCTCAGCAACCCTGCGACACCTAGTGTCGCGCAACACTTCTAACCTTTAACTCTCTGGCACTCATGCCAAGTCGATAAATCAAAAAGGAGAATGCCATGAAATACCTTCTCACTCTGTTTGCATCAGCCACCCTGCTAACCGCCTGTGCAGGGGAGGAGAAACCCGCACACCTTCTACTCTGCGTAGACAGAGACTGCTATCACGCCGATGGCGGCTATATCGGTGATCAACAAACCGTCGTCAGCAAAATTCAAAAACGCAACGAGAAAGATGTGGAAACCCTTTTCCAGTGCGGCTTCCCCAATCAACCGGAATGCAACTGATACCCCTCCATTAACAGCATGACCCGGCGTACTTGGGGACGCCGGCATCACTATGTCAACAATAAGGAATAGACCATGACAGAAGAAACCATGAACTGGTACTACGCTAACAGCGGCAAACAAATCGGCCCTGTCAGCTTTGACGAAATCTCCGCCCTGGTTAGTAACGGCTCCGTTAAACCTGACACCAAGGTCTGGAGTGGCCAGGGTGACTGGCAAGCCGCAGAAAACACCGCCCTATCCAGCCTGTTCGTCCAACAGCAGGCAGACAGCAATACACCACCCCCTCTGGCCGGCACAGATGTCGATAACAAATACATCTGGGCTGTCGTCGCTGTCCCCATTATCGGCTGCCTCATCGAGATCATGGTTGGCACAGAGCTGATCTGGCTCTACATACTGGCCAACATTGCACTCTGCTCCCTGGATGAACGGAAGCTGAAAGCCGCCGGCCACCAATCACCAACCTCCTGGATGATCTTTATTGTTCCTGTTTATCTGTGGAAACGCGCCAGCCTGTTGAAACAAAAGAGCTACTACTTCTGGGGCTGGATTGCGGCATTCATTCTGTCACTTGGAATCAGCGTAGGAGCCAATGAAGTTGTTGTTACTGATACGGCCTGTGCCATCGTTACCGACATCATCCGTGAGCAATACTACAGCGACGAAAAGTGCAAAGCGGTGACCATCAACGAAGAAGTCCGCACCGGCTTTTACACCGCCAACGCTATTCTTGATACGGGTGAGCAGATATTCATCACTATTGAGGAAGTGGGCACCGATGAGATATCGGTTGTGATTCCCGAGCAGTGAAGAGCACAGCACCCTGGTGAAACACCAGGGTGCTAATGCTTACTGGAAGCTACGCAAGAAGCCTCAAAAAAGCAGACCGAGTAGACACCAAGTCTTCCAGATCGCGTTCAGATTGCTTAGTCCCATAATCCAGTCGAAGAGAACTTATCTGATCTCTTACTTTTTCAACTAAACTCAATTCTTGATCAGGATTATCTTTATCAAGAATAACTTGATGGTCCTCTTTGTCGGCAGAGCCGACCTTACTCTTATCACTGTTCTTCAGGCCATGAAATGCTGATAATTGATACATCCACCCTGACACCGGTGTTTCTCTAAAATCAGAATCGCGTGACCCTCCATTATTCTCGTCCATGTATTTATTGATATTAAAATCAACAATGTCATCTTCTTCAAAGGCACCCAACTCCAGAAGATTTAGCTCAAGGGCTTTAACA
>NZ_LWFX01001261.1:0-2737 GCF_001635175.1 Alcanivorax sp. HI0083
GGTCACCAACCAGTCGCCTCGGGGCTGGGCGTGGCCGGGCTCGCTGACGCTGCCGGCGATAAACAACTGCTGTACCTGCGAATCCAGCGGCACCTTGCTGGTGGGGCGCGGGTCGTCCAGCGGGCGATCCCGCCACTGGTCTTCCAGCACGTAGCCAAAGCGCAGGTCCCGGATGCCGTCTGAGCGCAGGTTGGCCAGGCGCATCAGGGGGCGGGAGTAGGGTGTGCGGCCCAGCAGGCGGTTGGCTTCGTTGCCGAACCGTTCCAGCAGGGCGCCTTGATGGGGAGAACCGAGACAGGCCAGATGGCTGACCCGGTTGACCCAGCTGTCTTCCCGCTCGCGTCCTTGATGCAGGGCACTGCGCGCCACCAGGCCGCCCATGGAGTGGCCGATCAGGATCACTCGCTCAGGCAGCGCCGTGTGGGCCAGCAGCCCGGCCAGTTTGCGGCCATTGTCGGAAATATGCAGGCCGGTGTTATAGCGCAGGTAGCGAATATCCGCGTTGTGATGCTGGCGTGCCCATTGGCAGAAGGCATCAGTCGCGGGGCTATTCCAGCAGGCTTCATTCATGCACAGCCCGTGCAGGAAGATGACCAGGGTGTCGGCCTCCGGCGCCGGCGGGGCTTTGGGGAGCAGTGTCATGGGCAGGGCATAGCGATTGTTCTGTTCGACCAGTAGCTGCCCGAAAATACCGTTGATGATGCTTTGCAGGTCCAGGCTGTCGCGCAGTTCCCGTTGCGGATCGGCAAGCAGGTCGGCCATGCCGGCCAGGTTGCCGGCCTGGCGAAAGCCGTAGCGGACCAGGTTGTAAACCATGGGGGCGGGGGTGTAATCGTGGCCGCGCAGGCTGAAGGGGTTGGCTACAGCGCCGTGAATATCCTGCACGACCTGGGTGATCTCATTGCCAAAACGGGTCACCAGCTGCGCCAGGCCGCCCACGTTCCTTCCCATGTTATGGCCTGCCTGTCTGCCCAGTTTTTTCATTTGTTCTCCTTGTTATGGGAGCATTTTACCCGGCTGGGGACGTTGATAAAGGAAAAAACGTTATGCCTGTGGGTGCGCATCCATCTGTAACTCTTCGTAAAATGGCTGCTAAATGTGCGAATCCACTTGGTCAAGTGCCAAGAACATGCTTAGAGTGCTCACTGTCCGAATCAGTTAATTCAAGGAGTGATTCTATGCGTACTTTCGGTAAAGCGGCATTGGCCGCCATTTTCGCCTCTTCTGCCCTGCTGGCAGCCTGTGATGCCAACGATGGTCCGGTTGAGGACGCTGGCGAGAAGGTAGACAAAGCGGTAGAAAACATCACCCCGGATAGCCAAGGGCCGATGGAAGAAATGGGCGAAGATATGGATAACGCCTATGACAACGCCAAAGACTCTGCCGAAGACATGAAGGATGCTGCCCAGCAGTAAGCCTGTCATGCAGTGAGCGCACCGCCTTTGGGCGGTAGCGGCGAT
This sequence comes from Alcanivorax sp. HI0083, assembly GCF_001635175.1. Lineage (NCBI taxonomy): Bacteria > Pseudomonadati > Pseudomonadota > Gammaproteobacteria > Oceanospirillales > Alcanivoracaceae > Alcanivorax > Alcanivorax sp. HI0083. The sequence continues at coordinate 1,461 of NZ_LWFX01001261.1, forward strand.
AAGCAAAACCCCGGCCCTGTGGTCGGGGTTTTGTCGTTATGGGTTTGCAACAGTCTGTCAGGGATGTGCCGCCAGCGGGCAATGGCTTAACAGCTGTTTCAGGGCGTCAGCTTCCTGGAGCGTGACCATCAATTGGTAGCGTTGCTTGATCCGTTCCCATTGCTGGCCGTATTCGCACCAGTAGCGACGGTTGTCGGGAAGCCACTGGTCCGGGCTGCGGGCGCCTTTGCTGCGGTTGGCGCTGGCGGATACCGGGATCAGGTTGTCCGGATCGTTGGCAAATTGTCGGCGCAACCGTTCGTCCCACTGGTCGCCGCCGTGGCCGTGGGCATGGCGCAGGGGGACAAAATGATCCATATCCAGATCGCCGGCCTGGGTGAAGGTCTGGTGGGTGTAGGGGTCGTACCAGCGGCCGCTGGCCACGGTGCAGTGATCCGGGCCGGTGAAGGTCACGGCTATCTGGCTGGTGGCAATCAAGACTTCAGCCCGGGTGTCCTGACAATCCTGGTCTGCATCAATCCAGTGGGGCCAACGGTCCCGGTCATAGAGTGTGCTGAACGCGCGTTGTGCGTCGTCGGCATCCTGCTCGGCCTGTTGCTGTTGGCGGTGCAGGGTGAAGCAGGGTTCGCGGTGGCAATGGTAGTCGCCGCTGCGTCGGTCGGTGTGTCCGCCTTGTTGATCGAGGCCGCCGGGGTGGGCCTGAAGGGGCGCTGCGGGGGCAAGCAGGCTGAGGCATAGCAGGAGCGTAAAAGGGCGAGGGAACAAAGGGCTATATCCTGTCTGTTGTGGCGCAGGAGAATAAGACATTCATGCATTTTTTTGTAGGTTAAAGAGTACGCCAATGGGAAGTGTGAACTGGTTCCAATGGCTGTATCAGGAAGATACAAAACGGCTACGTGGCTACACGGAAATCGGACGGTTTTGTTCTGGGGTGGGCAGGGTTGCATCGTTAGAGTTAGCGGTGCCGGGCTGAATCTGTTTCACAGCGGCGTCGGCGTTCACTTTTTATGCATTGTCTTTGAGTAGTGGCTATGCAGGAGTTGCAGTTTATGGGGACACAGCAGGGCGCGGGAAAATGGCGTCAGCAGGAGTTGGGGCTGGAGGCGGTGGAGACACGGCTGCAGGCCCTGCAGGAGTACCTGGCCGTTTACCGGGCCAGCTTTGCCTCGTCGGGCAGTGCGGATAGCCATGCCCGGGTGCGGGTGCTGCGCCGGGATGTGTCTCGTCTGCGAGCTTGGGGCTGGTACCTGATGGCGTGCCGCGATGGGGCCCGCTGG
>NZ_LWFX01001262.1:0-1638 GCF_001635175.1 Alcanivorax sp. HI0083
CTGGACAATGGCCATTGGCGAGGTGGGTTTCGTCTGGCAACGGACGAGCAGACCGCAACCCTGCTGTCGAAGCTGGTGAGCCGTTACGGAGAATAGCGGGGGAGGAGCGGTCAGCGGTTACTGCAAAGCGGGAAGGCGTAGCAGTAACCGGGCCCTAACTCTTTTCGGCAACCCTCGAAAAACCGGTAATGCCCAAGGTGATCAGAAGGCGATGTAATCAGTAAGCCTGTGGACGTGAGCGCTCCCGGCTTTCTTCTCCTTTCTCATCATCATGTCTGTGACGCTTGGCGTCTCGCTTGCGGCGCTCACGCTCTGCACGCTTGTGTTCTTCTTCCCACTCATTCGGGTCGTAGTCATCAAATTGGCGACGACTCATGGTGCCACTCTCTTTCCAACGTTAAAGGATACTTGCCGTTTTGCGGGTGCCACGAATGCAACCTGCCATTGGATATATAGCACTAAAAAGTGGGGTGTAGAAGGGGCAAGGGGCACCATTTATCGGTGCCCCGTCATCATTGCCAGGTAGTGCGGGGATCAGTCGCCGTAGGTCTGGTCCAGATAGTCGAGAATGGCTTCGGATTCGAACAGTTCCATGCCGGTATTCGGGTCTACCAGGTAGGGGACAGCGATTCTGCCGGCCCGGGCCAGCAGATCGACCCGGTTGCGTTGGCTGGGAGCATAGTCCATGTCGAGGCGCTTGCGCACTGCCGGCAGCACCCAGTCCTGCCATTGATCGCGGCCACACTGGCGAAGCAGGTAGGGCAGCTGCAGCTCGGTGAGACGTTCACGAACCAGGCGGGCAAAGGGTCTGGCTTCGAACGAATACAGTTCCAGTGGTTTTTCTGGCGCTCTACTGTCCAGGAAACGGATACCACGGCTGCCACGAGGGGCGGACGCTGCCATTGCGGCGGCTGTGCGCAAGCGAAGTTGCCAGCTTTTAGGGGCAGGGCGGCCACCGTATTGCTGATAGAGATACTCGATGATAGCGGCGGATTCATACAGGGCTTCGCCGGTGTTGGGGTCCATCAGATAGGGAAACTGCTGTTTACCTCCCAGCCGTTCTACCAGGGGGCGGTACCGGTCACCGCCTTTGGGGCAGGGGAACATCATCACGTCCAGATCCAGATCGGTTAGCGCTTCGCGAACCAGCCGGCAGAAGGGGCAGCCTTCCATGTCGTAGAGCTCCAGCGGCTCCTCCGGGCGGTTGCTGTGCCCTTTGCTGGCAATGCCCCGGCCCTGTTGAAGCGTGGAAGACAGCAGGGAACGGAAGACTTCTGTGCTGTGTGACATGGCGGATACTCCTGAAACGAATTGCCGCGACCTTAGCACGGGTGCACGGTCATTCATTGGCCGCACCGACATGATATTTTTCAATGACTTGCAGCCTTGCCCGTTCCGCTCACCGGCGCTGTTAACTCATGTCATTGAGACATTGGGGTGGCTGGGGCACTCTTGCCACCCTATACCGGGCTCCCAAGCCCTTCATAACCCGTCAGCAAACGCTGATACATGCCTGAGGCAAGAGGAAGGTTCCATGACCGAAGCCTATATCTATGATGCCATCCGTACTCCCCGTGGTCGGGGCAAGAAAGATGGCTCTTTGCATACGGTTAAGCCGCTGGATCTCGTAGTAGGCCT
>NZ_LWFX01001263.1:0-5550 GCF_001635175.1 Alcanivorax sp. HI0083
TGGGGCGCGTTCCTGCATGAAGGCTTGATGTGCCACCCCGGCGATCCGGGGCGCAGTCGCCGCATCCTGGAGACCTGGGACAGTGGCTGCATCGAGCTGATCATCGCCTCCTGTGAATACCTGGACCCACTGTGGCAAACCGTCTCCCACATCTGGTTCGAACCCCGTGGACGCCCCGGCATCTTCGAGTACGAAGTGGTCAGCGAGCTGGGCGAATGGCTGGGTGAGCAACTGCTTACTACCGGCCACCTCCCCAGCGACAAGCAAGCCGAACGCTATATCGAAGCGCTGGTGAATGACTTCTTCGAGATAGGTGATGAGCCACCCTCGTCGTCAGGCCGCGCCGCATGATGCCATTTAGGCATCACTCACTCTCCATCCCCTTCCCTTACTTCTAGCCCCGGCCATTGTGCCGGGGCTTTTCTTTGTCAGGAGAACACTCATGGCACAACCGAAAAGCACAACTCCTACCCAGCGCCCGGCACTGCGCCTTGTCTCTACCAAGCAGATGAGCCGGGAGGACTGGCTGAAGATCCGCAAGCAGGGCATTGGCGCCAGTGATGCGGCTGCCGCCGTCGGCATCAGCCCGTACCAGTCACCGCTGGAGCTGTGGATGATCAAGACCGGACGGGATGGTCTGTTACCCGCCCCTGATCCCAATGACATTAAATCCCCCCTGTACTGGGGCACCCTGCTGGAGCCAAAGGTAGCCGAGGCTTACGCCAAGATCACTGGCAACAAAGTACGGCGCGTGAATGCCGTGCTGCAGCACCCGGATGACGACAAGCCCTGGATGCTCGCCAACCTGGATTACGCTGTCGTCGGTAATGACGATGTGCAGATCCTCGAGTGCAAGACCACCGGACAGTACGGCGCCCAGCTGTGGGCGGACGGGGTTCCCGAGTACATCCAGNGCCAAGTGCAGCATCAGCTGGCCGTCACCGGCAAGCAGGCTGCCGATGTGGCCGTGCTGATCTGTGGTCAAGAGTTGCAGATTCACCGCATCGAGCGGGACGAAGCGCTGATTGCTCACCTGTACGAGCTTGAGCGGGAGTTCTGGCAGCTGGTGGAAGCGGACACCCCGCCGGACCCGGATGGCTCCGACTCTGCCGGGAACGCCCTGCAAGCCCTCTACCCCCAGGACAAAGGGCAAACCTTGGACCTCACGGATAACCCAGCCATGGAGGGCGACTTCAATGAGCTGCTGGATCTGCGGGACACCCTGGGCCGGTTGAACGAGCGAGAGTCCACCCTCAAGCAACGCATCCAGCAGACCATGGGGCTGGCCAGCAAGGCCACCTTCACCGAGGGCTCCGTGACCTGGAAGCGCAGCAAGGACTCCACCAGCCTGGACACGAAAGCCCTGCTGCAGGATCAGCCTGACCTGCTCAAACAGTACCCCAAGCACAAGGCCGGGAGCCGTCGCTTCCTGGTTCGCCCCAATGCTTAAACCTCTACGACTCACAGCATAACAGCCGGGCTTGGCCCGGCTGCGTCTATGCCAGTTGCCATCAGGAGAATCCCATGATCAAAGGACTCGCGATCACCCCACCCGTGATCGGTCGCATCAGCATCGGTCGCATGGTGGAGAAGAACGGCAAGCGTCTGCCCGAGAAAGACGATCAGTTCACCATCACCACCCAGATCCAGACCAAGGAAGGCTGGCTGCCCCACCCGCTGGATGAGGCCCTGCGCCAGGACACCAAGGGCAATAAACTCCGTAGCATCCCAATCACCCTGCCCTTCAACGATCCGGACCTGAATCTACGGGCGGAATACACCTTCTTCGACCGCAAGAGCGGCAGGCCGCTGTGTGCAGGCAACGGGGAGGCATGCCGACGCCATACCGAGAATGGCCTGTCGTCACTAGACTGCCCCTCCCCAGATCTGTGCGACTACGGCAGCCATGGGCTGTGCAAGCCCTATGGCCGTCTTTATGTCCGCATCGGGAATGACGATGAACTGGGCTGTTTTGTGTTCCGCACCACCGGCTATAACAGCATCCGCACGCTGGCAGCACGACTGCGCTACTTCCACGCCATCAGTAGCGGCAACCTGGCCACCCTGCCGCTGGAACTGAAGCTGCGCGGCAAGAGCACTACCCAGAGTCACCGGGCACCGATCTACTACGTGGATCTGACCCTGCGGGCAGATCAGACCCTGAAAGAAGCCGTCACCCACGCCAGGGAGGAAGCGAAGGGGCGAGAGAATCTGGGGATTCACCAGACGGAGCTGGACAAGGTTGCTCAGGCCGGGCTGATGAATGCCTGGTTCGAGTATGGGGAAGATGAGGGGTTACAGGTGATGGAGGAGTTTTCTGGCGAGAGAGCCACTCAAACCAAGGACTCCCTTGCCCAATCGACTTCTGGACTCAGCAATAAGCTGGCAGGCAAGCAGTCTGCCGGTTAATCCAGAAGGGCCTTCAGGCCTTCCTGGCGGCTGCGAGAAAGTTTGCGGTAACGCTTGAGCAGATGCGCTTCAGCTTCACTGCGGACTTCCGCGCCGTAGGCACCCGCAGGATCGGCGATCCCACCCGCTTCATCACCACAAATCAGGTAATCAAGCGAAACACCTAGCACCTGTTTCAGGGCAGGAAGCAGACGAAAGCCTGGAGCGTCACGACCATTCTCCCAAGCGGAAACCGTGGATTTGGTGACATCCAACTCAAAGCCCAACTGTTCCTGAGTCAGCCCCAATGCCAACCGGGCCGCTTTCAGGCGCTTGGGAAAACTCATCACGCCCACTCCACCAAATCAGATGAAGCAACGCTACGGCAGAGCCATACCTGTGTCGTATCGCCTAACTTGACTCGCAAAGTGTCGCACTGCAATACTTTTGCCGTGCCGGGAGCCCGAACCTCGTTCGGGCCTAAATCACGTTGGGGGAACGTGGTCTGTCACAGTCGGCTAGCCAGGACGGTTAGCTGCCCCCTTATGCCTCCCAAAATCACCAAGAAAAATGAAATGAGGTCCAACATGGAAGCAACAGAAACACAGAAACCGTGGTTCTACGAAAGTGCTGGCCAACGCAAAGGCGGGTTTTCTGAACAGGAAATGATCGGCTTGATCACGAGCGGGGAAATCACCCATGGCGCCATTGTCTGGCGCAACGGGCTGTCCGAGTGGACGAAACTGGAAAAGACCGAGCTAGCGGCACACCTGGATAAGACCACGCCTCCCCCTCTCAGTGGGGAGCACGTGAACAATACCATCGTGTGGATTCTGGCCTTTGCGCCACTGATTGGCTTGATCCTCGAATCCATCGTCGCAGGTGTAGCTTACGACGGAAATGAATACCGGATAGAACAAGCCCTCTCGAATGCCGAGTTCTGGTACATCACTCTGGCTCTCAACATCGCCTTGTCATTCTGGGATGAAAAGCGTCTGGAGCAATCCGGTATCGACACCAGCAAGTTCAAAGGAATCACCTGGCTGATCCCCGTTTACCTGTATCAAAGAGCCCAGGCCCTGAAGCACAACCTGGCCTACTTCATCGTCTGGTTGGTTTGCTTCGCGCTGATGCTCACGGTTTAACCACCGAGCCTATACCAGCGATATCGCGCCAACCCCATGAAGGCCTGTCACACATCGACAGGCCGCCTCCTATCAATATCAGAAGAGCCACCACAATGAAGACTCTATCTTTATTGCTGCCTGCCGCGTCCATCTTGCTGGCTGGATGCGCAGAGGAGCCCAACAGCACCTTCGAGGAAAGCATTAACGCCCTGTGTGTTGACCAGATCACGCTGGACGATCTGGAAAACCCAGATTTCTGCGACTGTGTATACACGAATGTCTTGGCTAGCTACTCCGTCACCGTAGGGGTACCACCGGATGACATCTCGTCGGGCGAGGCGCAATCAGCAGTTCAGCCCTTGGTCAGTGATGCCATTGCCACATGCAGAAATGGCTAACTCGCACCAACTCCCATTTATCGACCCTCCCCTTCAATTCATCCCATCATTCACAACATGGAGTTAATCATGAGAAAAATGACTTTCGCTGCGGCCTTGATGGCCATCTCCCTTTCCGGGTGCTCAGACCTCTCTGAAGTCATCGAAGTTGGCACAGCAACCAGGTACACCGGATTCGGTCCGGGTATGGACCCTCAGTTCGTAACCATTCGCAGCCTCGTGGAAGAGGTTAAGATCCAAGAAATCACCGTCAACAGAGGTAAATGCCGCATCCTCAAATACAGCGGGAAAAGCCAACTTCCCAAGACCATCAGCTTTGGAGAAACAGCCAGGATTCAAGTCAACAATGACTGCGACGTCCTGGAGGCTGAGATCGAAACAGATCAAGGGGCCGGCACCTACAGCTTTGGCGGTTAACCACCCCACCCCAATACAGCGGCTCCAGCAAGGGCCGCTGCTTACCTTCTAATCACCCACCTCACGATCCCGCTCTTCAATTCTCTCCAATATCCACGATTCCACCTCGTCAGACACCCACCCAGAGGCTCGCCCGCCCAACTGCACCGGCTTGGGGAAGGCACCCTCACTGGCCAACTTGTAGATGTACGAACGGCCCAACCCGGTGGTGTCCATGACTTCCTTCAAACGCATGATCTTCATGAGACTCTCCTTCAACTCATGAGATAGCGCTCGCCTGTATTTTTTTACTCACTCCTATCTCCGGCTGGTACCGAAGTGTCTGATCCCCATCCCATATTGCTTGGTCTTGGCTTTCGCCAAGTAGCTGATGCGGCTAAACAAACCCGCCACCTCAGCTTCCCCACCAGCTGAACCCACATTGACTCGGTATACGCAGCTGTAGGGGAAGTGAACCAATCCACTGCCCTCATCTGGCCCCAACCCGACGGCTCGTGACCACGCCTTCACAATGCGCTCGGCAAGGTTCTTCGCTGGCCTGTCCGCCAGCGAGTCTCGCGGCACGTCCGGATCAGGCATTGCAGCCCCTTCCCCCTTCGCAGAAGGCAGGCTCCCTAGCTGCCGGTAAGTATCCTTGTTAAAGAACAGGCAGACGTGGAAATGAGGTTGATCGCTGCTGTCCTGCTCTCGTACCCAGATATACCGGACAGCGGTGTCATGGACCCGCTTACCTTCGCTACGTCTACGATTAACGTCAGCTTTTATTTGTTCTCGCAACGAGCTGATAAATCGACCCATCACAAACTCCAGCTGAAAGGGATGACGCTCAGGCAGACGCAGATCGAGTCTCACAGCCAACGTTCGAGGGTGTTCAGACAATGACCAATCCAGGGTCTCTTTGAAGCGGTACAGGTATTCATGCACTAAAGGTCCATGCTGAAGCTGGACCTCATAGCCATGCCAGGAGCCTGTGTGGTGTAGGGAAAGATTGGTGTTAAGAGGGTGCCGGTTAATCATTAATTTCTCCTATGAGAATTGTTTGCTCATAGGAGATGCCTGTGTGTAACTTTCGACCGGCACCAAGGTGGATAAATAGCGCTGCCCGGCTTTAGGGAGCCGGACAGCTAATAATCCTGATTGGGTATCCCAGCCTTCAACAAGTGGGCTGGATGGAAAACCCTATATATCTATTACCGACAAGCCAATGCTGGCCAACGCCA
>NZ_LWFX01001264.1:0-9374 GCF_001635175.1 Alcanivorax sp. HI0083
CCGTGGCCGCACACATCAGCCCGGCTGCGCCAGCACCGATCACGACCACATCTACCTCGGTTGTGCCTGCCCCTGTTTTACCTGACATGAAACCACCAGCCTGAATCCGGCCGGCAAGGATAACGGGGATGCACCGCCGGTGCCATCGGTGTGGCTTGTACGGCAGGCAGGTTTACGGCCCAGGCCGGCGATTACTGAATAACGGAGATTTCGGCGGTGGTGCTGTAATGTTCGCTGCTCGCCTTGATCGCGGCAGCGCCGTTGGCCACCTGAATGTCGTTACGGTGGCGACCGCTGCTCATGACCTGCTCGCCCGGCACCACGCGTGTACCTTGCGGCGCATCATTGTTCACGATAGGAAGTGGCTCCTGCCGGTCACTGCTGCTGATGTCATCTTCTTCAAAATAACAACCGTTGAGCAATGTGGCACCGCAGAGCATGACTGCGAGGTATTTCAGGGTGCTCTTCATGGTGTTCCCCCAATAGCCCGCCTCAAGGCGGAAAACTAACTGCCCGTTTCGGGCTTATCGTGCCTTTATACCCTGCCTGCCCCTGGCAGTACAGCACGTCGCCCGGGTTAACCCGCAAGGGATACCCGGGCACGCAGCGACACCCGGCGCTACTGGCCGAGCTCCTGTTCGGTAAAGGTATCGGCAAACAGGGGGGAGCTGAGGTAACGTTCGCCGGAATCCGGCAGCACCACCACAATGGTCTTGCCGGCAAACTCCGGCTGCTGGCTGAGGCGATCCGCCACACACATGGCCGCCCCACAGGAAATACCGGCCAGAATACCTTCTTCCTGCATCAGCTTGTGGGCCCATTCCATGGCATCTTCGTTGCTGACCTGCTCCGCCCGGTCCACCACTGCCATATCCAGATTCTTCGGCACAAAACCAGCACCAATGCCCTGAATCTTGTGGGGGCCATGGGTGGGCTCTTCCCCTTTCAGGGCAGCAGAGATCATGGTCGAGGAGTCTGGCTCCACCGCCACGGCAGTGATCGCCTTGCCCTTCTCGTTTTTGATGAAACGGGAGACACCGGTAATCGTACCTCCGGTGCCAACGCCACAAACCAGCACGTCAATATCACCACCGGTGGCGTCCCAGATTTCAGGGCCGGTGGTTTTTTCATGGATGTCAGGGTTGGCCGGATTATTGAACTGCTGCAGCATCAAATGGCTGTCCGGGTTTTCCTGTACCAGCTCTTCCGCCCTGGCAATCGCACCGGGCATGCCTTTCGGGCCAGGCGTCAGTACCAGTTTGGCGCCCAGCGCCTTGAGGATCTTGCGGCGCTCCAGGCTCATGGAGTCCGGCATGGTCAGCACCAGATCGTAGCCCCGGGCCGCCGCCACATAGGCCAAAGCAATACCGGTATTACCGCTGGTGGGCTCCACCAGGGTCATACCCGGCTTCAGTTTGCCGCTCTTCTCTGCATCCCAGATCATGGACGCGCCGATCCGGCACTTCACACTGCCGGCCGGGTTACGGGATTCGATCTTGGCGAGAATATTGCCCTGACTGATGCGATTGATCTTCACCAGGGGGGTGTTACCGATGGTTTCGCTATTGTCTTGGTAAATGCCGGTCATAATGCTCTCCTCCATTCTCGGCGCGCGTTGCGCAATGCCTTACTGTGGTTTGTCCTGCTTTTTCAGGCGCCGGTTCCAGCGTTGGCGCGCATACAGGCGCAGGTCGGCCACGTTATCGGTTTCATCCATGATTTCACGGCCCAGGATGCTTTCCAGAATATCTTCCAGGGTGATCAGGCCCACCCAGGTGCCGTGGTCATCATAAACCACCGCCATATGCTGACGTTGGGTCAACATGGCGCTAAACAAGTCTTCAATATTCAGCGTGGTATGCACCATGGATACTTCACGGGCCAACGTCTGCATGGTCTGGTCCGGGCCACTATCCAGTAAATCGGATTTATGGATATACCCTTTCGCTTCACCGCTGGCGCTCATCACCGGGTAACGGGAAAACGGCTGCCCCTTCTCACGGTCCTTGAATTCACTCACGGTCAGGCCTGGCTCGACCACCCGGCAAACCGTGCTCGGGGTCATGATGGCGCCCACACGGATATCGTGCAGGCGCAGGATGTTATGAATCACCCGGTGTTCATCGTCATCCAGGGCGCCCTGGTCCTCACCCATGTCTGCCAGCGCGCGTATTTCGGCCCGCACATCCACATCATGCTCGTTGCCACCAATACGACTGGTAATCAGCTTGGACAGCCAGACAAAAGGCAACAGCGACACCATGATGACCTTGAGCGTGGGCGGCAGCATCGGTGCCAGTGAACGCCAGTATTTCGCGCCAATGGTTTTCGGAATGATCTCGGAGAACACCAGAATCGCCAGCGTCATGATTCCCGACGCGGCCCCCAGCCAGGCTTCCCCGAACACCACTGCCACCTGGGCACCGACGCCGGTGGCGCCGACCGTATGCGCCACGGTGTTAAGAGTCAGAATGGCAGACAGGGGCTTGTCGATATCATCCTTGAACGCGCGCAAGCTCTTATACAGCTTCGGGTTGCTGTCGCGCAGGCCAGCAATAAAACTGGGCGTAATGGATAGCAGTGCCGCTTCCAGCACGGAGCACACAAAGGAAAAACCGATAGAAATGGTGGCGAATATAATCAGCAACGTCACCGATGCATGCTCCTTATGACAGCAAGCAACCGGATAAACCGGCTGTTTGAATTGAGGTTATGACGGCGAATAATGCCGCGCAAAGTCCGCCAGCAACTGGCGAACATTGGCCATCCCATCGTGGATGACCGCTTCGATTTCTGCCATGGTAATTTCATGGGTGGACTTGCCGGCGGCCGGATTGACCACCAGAGACAGCATGGCATAAGGCAATCCCAGCTCCCGGGCCAGCACCGCTTCAGGCATGCCGGTCATGCCGACGATATCGCAGCCATCACGCTCCAGGCGGGCAATTTCAGCGGCCGTTTCCAACCGCGGCCCCTGTGTTGCGCCATAGCAGCCGCCATCATTCCAGCTCAGCTCAGCCGCCGCCAACCGGGCTTTCAGGGCATTGCGCAATGTCACATCAAACGGCCAGCTGAAGTCCACATGCACCAGGGGTTCATCCAGGTCGTCGAACAGGGTCATCTCCCGGCCGTAGGTGTAATCAATAATCTGATCCGGCAGCACCAGCGCACCGGTGGGCGCCTGGGCGGTAATACCGCCCACCGCATTGGCCGCCACAATCGCTGTGGCGCCGGCCTCTTTCAGCGCGGCCAAATTGGCACGGTAATTCACCTGATGCGGCAGCAATACGTGCGGATCACCATGGCGAGCGAGAAACAGGACGTTCTGGCCATCCAGCTCCCCTTCCACTACCGGTGCGGAAGGGGAACCAAACCGGGTTTCCACCGTGTGAGTCTTGATGATGCGCAAGTTGTCCATGCGCGTGAGGCCGGTACCACCAATGAAAGCCAGCATCAGAGATCGCTCTCTCTTACCGCATAAATGCCCGGCGCATTACGCCAGAATCCCTTGTAATCCATGCCCATGCCGAACAGGTAATAATCATCCGCTTCCAGCGCGGTGAAGTCGGCTTTCAGGCCCGGCTTTGCCTTGCGGTCGTGTTGCTTGTCCACCAGCACACAGGTTTTCACGGATGCTGCTCCCTGGGCTTTACAGGCTTCAATAATCGACAACAAGGTAGAACCCACGTCCAGGATGTCATCCACAATCACCACATGGCGACCGGCCAGCGTGGCACTGGGTGTCACAATCCATTCCACATCCCCACCACTGGTGGCTCCCAGATAACGGCTGGCGTGGAGGTAATCCATCTCCAGGGGGAAATCCAGACGCTTGACCAGTTCCGCCGCAAAGATCATGCCGCCATTCATGATGGTGACGAACACCGGCACCTTGCCGGAACAGGCTTCAGTCACCTCGAAAGCCAGCTTGGCGATGGCTTCCTGCACCTGATCAGAGGAATGCAGTTCGATGGCATTACGGCGAACCGTCATCAATTCCTGTTGCAATTCATCAGCGCTGGACATGCTGTGCCTCCTCCGGGTTGTTGTCTTCCAGGCCCGTGGCCGGGGCATCATCATTCTGGCTGATCAGGTGCAGTGTACGCGTGGGGAACGCAAACTCGGCACCGTGCTCGTGGACAATATTCATGATTTTCATGAGCACGTCCTGCTTGATCTCATGGTACTGCACCCATTGGGTGGTTTTGGTGAACGTATAGATAAAGAATTCCAGGTGAGAGGCCCCGTAGCTATCGAAGTTCACGATCAGGGTACGGTTTTCCGTTTCCAGATCTTCGTGTTCAACCAGCATGGTGCGTACGTCAGCCACAATCCCCGGCATCTTCTGCCAGTCATCATAGCGGATGCCGATTTTTTCATTGATACGCCGGTTGTACATCCGCGAAGGGTTTTCCAGCACGATGGAGGTAAACATGGCATTGGGAATATACAGCGGGCGCTGATCAAAGGTGCGGATGCGCGTCAGGCGCCAGCCGATATCTTCTACGCTCCCTTCGATGGAGCGATCCGGTGAGCGCACCCAATCTCCGACCCGAAACGGCTTGTCCAAATAAACCATCATGCCGCCGAAGAAGTTGGCCAACAGATCTTTGGCGGCAAACGCCACCGCCATGCCGCCAATACCACCAAAGGCCAACACACCGGATATGCTGTAACCCATCGTCTGCAAAATAATCAACAGAGACGTAATAACGACGGATACCCGTAGCAACTTTGCAATTGCCGCTGCAGTGGACTGATCCATGGGTTTACGCATACGGCCCGGATCAATCAGGTTCTTTTCCGTATAGGAAATAAACCGGCTCAGAAACATGGCAATGATGATAATAAAAGCGATACGGCGTGCCTGAGGCACAAACTCAAACAGGGCGTTTTCCTCTGCGGACACCGCCTGCAGCAGCTCCATGGACACCGACAAGCCGATCACCCAGAACACCAGACGAACCGGGATACGTGCGGCTTCCAGCAAGGCGTCATCCCACAGGGTCTCGGTCTTGCCAATCAACCGTTCGGCCACATCGATACTGCGCATCAGAATAAAGTTGATGGATACCGTGCACAGCACGATGATAAACAGCTGAGTCAGCCAGATATCCATTGGCGTCTCGACTGTTGGCCACTGCAGCAGTTGATTCCAGTCCCAGTTCATTAATGTCTTCCTTTGCTTTTACTGTTCAGTTAGAGCCTGTTTCTTTCGTTAGTTTTCACGCAGGCCTGTTTTACGTAATGCCCTGCTCACGCAGGGCCACAGCCAACTCGGTCGCAACCGCCCTGCGCTCCGCCACCATGGGCAAGCGTGGTCGCGCACGCAGCCCGCCTGCCGGGACCTGGCCCTGGAACCGGTGCGTCCCCAGGAAGTCCAACACCTGCTCTGCCCCTTCGCGGCAATTGCAGGCCAGCACCATGTCACAACCGGCTTCCAAGGCCGCCTGTGCCCGCTGCGGATAACCTCCCACACCGTGAGCACCGGCCATGGACAGGTCATCGGAAAAAATCACCCCTCGGAACCCCAGCCGCTCGCGCAGCTGTGTTTGCAACCAGAAGCGCGAGAATCCCGCTGTCTGTTGCTCCACCGCGCTATAAATCACATGGGCAGGCATAATGCCGTCCAGTTTCGCGGCCAGCGCCATGAAGGGGCGCATGTCGGCAGCCTCCAGCTCGGCCAGCGGGCGCGGGTCCACTGGCAATTCCAGATGGGAATCGGCCACCACATGGCCATGGCCGGGGAAATGCTTGCCCGTGGCGGCCATTCCAGCGGCACTCATGCCATCGATAAAAGCCCCGGCCAGGTCGATCATGGCATCAGCATCACCATGAAAGCTGCGATCACCAATCACCGAGCTGTTGCCGTAATCCAGATCCAACACCGGCGCAAAACTGATATCGATATCCAGCTCGGTCAGCTCCGACGCCATCAACTCGCCCAGCAGCGCCGCTTCACGCACGGCCTCTGCAGGAGACTGGTCATAACGCTGCCCCAGCGCGGCCATGGGCGGCAGGCGAACAAATCCGTCGCGAAAGCGTTGCACTCGCCCACCTTCCTGGTCCACGGCGATCAGCATGTCCGGACGTACAGCCCGAACCTGGCGTACCAGCTCAGCCAGCTGTTCGCGGTTGGCATAATTACGGGTAAACAGAATCAGACCACCGGCACCGGGGTGTGCCAGCATGTCTTTTTCCGTGGCGCTGACCTCAAGCCCTTCCAGGTCGAGCATTAATAACGGGGAGGCGGATGCAGACATGGCAACCTTGTAGGCAGAAGACATTAATCGATGATCGTCACCCGGGTGCCCACCGGCACCTGGTCAAACAAGCGGATCACCGCATCATTTCGCATCCGGATACAGCCATGGGAGGCAGGAGTGCCCATGGGCTCACTGTCCGGTGTGCCGTGAATATAAATAAAGCGCCGGAAACTATCCACGTCGGCACCCAGATTCCGCCCCGGTTCCAGGCCACCAAGCCACAAAATGCGACTCAGCACCCAGTCACGTTCGGGGAAGCGGGCGCCCAGATCGGCGTCGAATACTTCGCCGGAAAACTTCCGCCCCAGTAGTACCGCCCCAGGCGGCAACCCTGCACCAAAGCGGGCCCGAACCACATGGCTACCACGGGGCGTAGCACCACTCCCCATGGCTTCACCGGCACCGTTAGCAGCGGAGGAAATCGCAAAGCGCTCGGTCCGCGTGCCACGCAGCTCCAGCCATTGTTCAGACAAGTTGATAATCAGTTCCATGGGGATAGTTTCAAGTTGAAAGTGCGAAGTTGCAACGCGAACCCTTACCTCATCACCGGGCCAGGCAACCGGCCAGCCTCACGCGTTGCCGCCTTTACTTGCCCATATGCAACGGCTGATCCGGCACTTCCGCCTGAATGCCACCAACCAGAAACGGCAGCAAGCGTTTGGTGATATCCGCCGTGCTGGCGTCCATATTGAAATCGGCTTTGCTGATGCTTTGCAGCGATTGCATGCCCGACAGGGTGAAAATGACCGCCCCGAGGCTGAACTGCACGCGCCAGAACAGTTCCATGGGCGGCACATCCGGTACCGCCTGTTGCAGATGGCGCTGCAAACGGGCAAAGACGGCGCTGTAGTGCTGGTGGAGATATTCGCGCAAGTGGCTCTGTGGCTGACTGTACGCCTGCCCGGAAAGGCGGAAGAAGATGGCAGCTCGCTGGGGGTCCTCGGGATGTGTACCCAGCGCCAGGCGGAACACAATACCCAAGACATTTTCGGGGGTATCGGGAATGCGGGAGGCTTCCATTTCATCAAGCTTGGCGTCCAGAGCCAGACTGAACGGCGTGAGGAAGCGCTCGAATACGGCCTGAATCAAGGCTTCCTTGGAGCCGAAATGGTAATTCACCGCCGCCAGATTCACCCCGGCCTTGCTGGTAATGGCACGCAGACTGGTTTCCGCGAAGCCCTTCTGGGCAAACAATACCTCTGCGGTATCAAGAATCCGGTCTACTGTCCCCGCCTGTGCCATACCCTGCCCTGTGCGTTCAAAACATACGTTTCAAACATACGTTTGGCTGCCAGGAGGGTCAAGAAGGAAAGGCGACCGTTCCCGTCAGGCCTTCGGCGTCCAGCGTCAAGCACGGCTCTAAAAGTAATACACCAATTCCGCCTGGATAAAGTCAGAACGACTGATCGGCCCCAGCCCAGGATTGGTATTCACATTGCGCAGCGCATCCCGGTACAGTTGTGAGGCGCTTTGCGGCTTCCTGGTATCGGTATAAAAACGGGCCTCCAGGCTGGCTTTCAGGCTATTGCCGAAACGACGGCTGGACTCAAGGCTAATCGCTTTTTCCTCGTCCTCGGTGTCATAGATGATGCCGGCGAGTATCTCGGTGGAAGCGACGTCGTTGAAGGTAAACCGGGTTCCCAGCAACACATCACTGGCCAGAGGAGACGCCAGACTGTCATCCCGGTCTTCCCAGATGTACTCCACAATCCAGCCCAGATCCGTGGCCGTATCGAGCAGCCCGACCTGGGTATATTCAAAACCGCCATCCACGGCATTAAAGCGCTCGCCCTGCCCGGATCGGCTGATCGCCTCCAGCTTCCATAACCAGCCGCTGTTCAAGTATTGCAGCTCCAGGCCGGTCTGATCGATGACGTTGTACAGCGGGGTAAATTCCGGGTCGCTACCCGACGGCAATTGCCCGGTAGCAATCAGTGCCTGCAGCTCGGCCAGCGTCAGCGAATCCGGAATCAGTAGCGGGTCCCGGCTGGTACCGGAAAAATGCGACACGGCCAGCTCCAGCCCGTTGTCGAAGTACTGCTGGTAGCGGATGGCAAAATCCACACGCTGGTTTTCTTTCGAGGATTCGTACTGCGCGTTATCGGACACCGGCAAAGGTGTACGCGGACGCCCCTCTTCACCCGCGTAGGTACGCTCACGGAAACCCGGCAGAACGAACACATCAACGATCCCCCAGTCCCGTACCGTGGACAGGTTAATCATGGGCTGGCCGAGTTTTTCCTCACCATCCACCTGATCCACCTGATCGGTCTGGTTGATGATATCCACCAGGTGGCGCCCTTCGGTAACGCCCCAGAACACCTTGCGAATGCCCACCCGGGATTCCCAGCCATCACCCACATGAATCCAGGACAGCTCGCGAATATCCCAGTGGGTTCGCTCTGTATCGTGTTCGTCCACCCGGGCATAGGGGATAAAGGTGAACAGGTCATCACGATTGTTCCACTCATGGAGTATTTCCGGCTTGATGTAGCCGGAAGCGTTCGTGGAATAATCCGCCCGGGCATAGGGAGAGTCCTGAGTAAAATAACGCCCTTCCAGCGCCACTTCACCGCGAAATTCCCACGCAGAGGAGATGAGTGGCACTGCCAGCAGCGATGCCGTAACCAGCCAGTTCTTCATGTTTTTGGCGGAAGAAATCAACGGGCGCGTTTCAGGCTGTTCTTGTTGAAGTCTGACTCACTCAGCCCCGTGTCATAGCGGTAGTTGCTCCAGAACAGATCCGTGGATTTCCCTGTCTGGTGATTGACCATGGACATCTTGCCGGGCTGCCAGTACTTGTCCTGGTACTGTGAAAAATCACTGGCGGTGAGCGTCTTGAGCAGGCTTTTCTTGCGATCGTAATAGTCCACTTTCCAGGTCCGGTATTCCTGTTGGTCAATCCAGGAAACCTGGCGGGTGTAGCCCGAATCCTCATCTTGCGGGTAACGCTCGACCACGAAACAGGTCAGTTCGCCGCAGGGTTCATCGCGCAGGTACTTGTAGGTGTACTTTTCCACCTCCTGCCCGCGCATGTCTTCAAAACTGAATTCACTGCCCATGAAAGGGCCGGATTTGTTCCGTGAGGCAATGGTTTTCACCCGGCGC
>NZ_LWFX01001265.1:0-1235 GCF_001635175.1 Alcanivorax sp. HI0083
TCCTGGTCTGTCACCCCATCTCAAACGCAGGCCGAACGCCTGATTGCGCCCACCCCGGAAGGGGGCGCAGCCCCCGTGCTATGGTACTCTGCGCCCCCTTCCGGGGTGGGCGCAATCAGGCGTTCGGCCTGCGTTTGAGATGGGGTGACAGACCAGGAGATCACCATGAAAGCAGTGGTTAAGTGGCAGGGCGAAGCCTGCTATGAAGCGGAAACCGAAAGCGGCCACAAGGTGCTGATGGATGGCCCGCCGGATCACGGTGGCCAGAACCGTGGGCCGCGCCCCATGGAAACCCTGTTACTGGGCGTGGGCGGCTGTTCCTCCTTTGATGTGATCCATATTCTCAAGAAATCCCGACAGGACGTGACTGATTGCCGCTGCGAGCTGACTGCCGAGCGGGCCGATGAAGTACCGGCGGTGTTCAGCAAGATCCACCTGCACTTTATTGTCAGCGGCAACAGCCTCAAGGAAGCCCATGTGAAACGGGCGGTTGAGTTGTCGGCAGAGAAATACTGCTCTGCCAGCATTATGCTGACACGCGGTGGTGTCGAGATCACCCATAGTTATACCATTGAAGGCTGAGGTGCCCGGTGGGTGCCTCAGTAACGCAATATGCCGGCCTGGCCGGTGATTCGCGGCGTCCTTCGGGATGTTGCAAACAAGGTAGCCGCACGGGGTGCGGTGGTGTGTTTGTCTTAACGTGGCGATGAAACGCCCATGGGGTACGGCTGTGGTGAAAGATCCCAATCCCAAGATTACGGTTCATGGTTTCAACAACCTGACCAAATCCTTGAGCTTCAATATTTTCGATATTGCTTACGCGAAGACCGAGCAGCATCGTCAGGAATATATCGAATATATTGACGAGCTGTATAACGCGGAGCGTCTCACCGAGATTCTCACCAACGTGACCAAAATCATTGGTGCCAACATTTTGAATGTGGCCCGCCAGGATTACGATCCGCAGGGTGCCAGTGTGACCATGCTGATCGCCGAGCACGAAACCCCGCCGGATGGGTCTGACTGGGACGAAGAAGCGCCGGGCCCGTTGCCGGAGACGGTGGTGGCTCACCTGGACAAGAGTCATGTGACGGTGCATACCTATCCGGAATCCCATCCAGATAACGGTATTTCCACGTTTCGAGTGGATGTGGATGTCTCCACCTGTGGTGTGATTTCCCCGCTACGTGCGTTGAATTACCTGATCCACAGTTTCGATTCCGATATCGTTACCG